>DATFJG010000063.1:0-2597 GCA_035269305.1 Clostridia bacterium | reverse complement strand
AGGTTTTTTAATGGCTGTTGTTCTTTTACCAGTATTGGGTGCTATTATCCAATTGTCCTTTGGCAAAACCTTTTTACTTTTTGGTGGTTTAATGTTCATTTATTCGCATCTAGCTGCTGTATCGCCATTTATAGACAATATTGAAGGGCAGGTATATTTTAAAGAAAGTTATTTAGTAAGGAAATATTTTTTGAAATTTCAGTTTGAAATGGTCTTGTATACACTATTATTTGGATTATCTATGAGTTATTTGATTCACTTCATGGCATAGTTTAAATGGAAAATAGGATTGCAAGACTAAATCATTGGATCTTTAACCTTGTTATCTATATATTTAAGGTGCTTATTTTTATAGATAAAGCAATTTTTAAGTATTTTAAGATAATAATTAAATATTCAATATGATTTTTCGGAGTAATCATTAGGTAAATTAAATAATCAATCGTGGAATAAAAAAATATGAGAGTTTTGGAAGAAATTACTTCCATACTCTCATATTTTATTTGAATTATTTTTAAAGAAATAACTGAGGTTCTTTCCTAATATCACCACAGTTGTTAATGAGTTGATTCACTAAACCTTTGATAAAAGAATGATCAAACTTCTTTGCTTGGGTGGGACACACTTGAATACAACGACAACAATGCAGACAATTATTAGCATCAATCTTAGAAACATCATCATAATCAATCACTTGAACTGGACAGTCTTTTGCACATAAACCACAATGTATACACATATTAGATGTAACTGGTGCGAATGCTTTACGGCTCTTTCGTTCTCTATAGGGATAATTTCCTTTAACAGAGAGTAATTCATCTTGTGTGTTCTTTTTTAATTTTTTAATAATATCTTTTGAAAAAGCTATTACTACTTCAAGGTCCTTAGCATCGGGACGATTATTGGCTACTTTTCTTGTATATGAATGTTGCCCAATAAAAGCACCAGCAGCAATAACATTAAAGTTTTGATCATTAAGAAGATCTCTCATTTCAAGTAATGCATCATCATAATCTCTGTTACCGTAAAGGGTAATAATAACTGTAGGGATATTGTTACCTTCTAGAGTTTTAAAATAGGTTTCCATAATCTTAGGTATTCGTCCAGCATAGACAGGTACCCCAATAATAGCTAAGTTATTAGGGTTGAATGAATATGGCTTTTCTCGGTTAACTTTAGAGGTGACATTTAATTTTCTAACGGGTTTATTAAACTCGTGAGATAATGTTGTTACCACTTGTTCAGTTGTTTTTGTTGGACTAAAGAATAACGCGTCTACTTTTTCAAACATAAAGTCTCCTTTGGTTTTTCTTTTATTATATCTTTTTCATAGAAAAATGCTGAATTGCAAATTTAATTGCACGATTCTTGAAATTAATTTCATACCTCATATTTTAATTAAGCGATCTTAATTTTATATTCACTTTTTCTTCTAAAAATTTGGTTTGATGATTTAAAGTCAAACATTTTTCTTGGATAATTGTTCATAAATTTTTGTATTCTTTTAATTATTTTGCGAGTAACATTTTTGAAACTAGATCCTTTGGGTAAAAATCGTCTAATCATTCGATTCATATTTTCATTACTACCTCTTTGCCATGGTGAATAAGCATCACAATAATACAAATTCGTTCGCTTTATTGAACTTTTGGTGAATGATTCTTCAAGACCTTTATAATTCTTAAACTCGGTTCCATTATCTGTTGTAATTGTCTTAAATGCTTCTCTAAAGACAACTGGGCCCATACGTCTTTCAATACGATCTAAACCCTTTATAACAGCGTCTGATGTCTTATTAGGGATAAGTTCTATTATTTCTTTACGACTAGCTCTTTCCGTTAAAACTAATAGATATGGATCTTTAACACCTTTTTTGCCTTCGACTAAATCCATTTCCCAATGGCCTGTTTTTTCTCTTGTTTTAGCTTCTTCCGGTCGATCATGTATTCTTCGTCCTACCTTAAAAGCTGTTGTTCGCTTGGCTTCTTCTTTATTTTTCTTTTTCTTATAAAATCCATGAACTAAATCTGCTTCATCAATTAATAAAATCCCTTTATGAATGTAATTATAAATAGTTTTTGCGCAAATTGTTATTTTAAAATCATCATTTTTCTTAATCCAATGTTCTATTACTTCTGGCGAGTAACCAGCATCTATTTTCTCTTCAATGTATGTTGCTAATTTACCATTTCCAGCAATCACTAGATTAGGTCCCTTTCTTTCTCCACGTTTTTCTTTAATAGCTTGACCTTTATCTGAACTATATTCTTCAATATACGTTAAATCACTATTTTTCCTTTTATATAGTCCTTTATCTACTTCTCTTGAGATAGTAGACCTTGAAAAACCTAACCTCCTTGCAATTTCTGCTTTATTTTTAAGTCCTTCATCATTATAAAAAGCTTCAATTTTTATCCGATCTTCATAAGTTAGATGTCTGAATCCTTCTCTTGAATTACTTTTTGTGTTACAATTATTTTGACACATATTTCATACCTCCTAATGTTTTAGCTAGTCACTTAACATTATATAAAAGGTATAAGTATGTGTCATTTAATTTTTCCAATCCGTGCATTTAATTATACAGTTAATAAAAA
>DATFJG010000062.1:0-17891 GCA_035269305.1 Clostridia bacterium | reverse complement strand
TTATGGCTAAAGATATTTATGACCAAATGGGAGAAATTACTGTTGAATATAAATTAAATGGTTATAGTGTTATACCAACAGACCAAGATCCTGTTGATTGTGGTTCTTGTTCATCATGCTAAACATTTAAAGACTTCTTTTTTTAAGAAGTCTTTTTTTATTGTATAGGAAAGTGCATTAAACTAAAAAAAATGGTAAAATAAATAAAAACTTGAGGTATTGATAAATATGAAGATAATTCAGAAGATATTTGAAGAAAATTGGGATGCATTTGTAGAAGAAATAGGTTATGAAAATATTCGAGAGATTTGTCATGAAGAAGTAGAAAAAATAATTAATTGTGGCAAATTCGAAAACGGATATTTAGAATACACCTGCGGTTCATGCGGTGAAGTGAAACACGTAGGATTTACTTGCAAATCAAGGTTGTGTAGTAGTTGTGGTAAAAAATATGTTGATGAACGATCTGAAAAGATGTCGTCAAAAATGTTACCCGTAAAACACTGGCACATGACATTTACCATACCCAAAAGTATGCGGATAATTTTTAGAAGAGATAGAGAATTATTAGGCGAATTACCTCGACTAGTAAATAAAGTAATAAAATATGGTTTTACAAAAATGAATAAAAGTGAAGACTATACTCCAGGTATAATAGCAGTCATTCATACCTTTGGTAGAGATTTAAAGTGGAATCCACATGTCCATGCAATTGTTACAAAAGGTGGCATAGGTAAGACACGTGGTTTCGTAAAAATAAATTTTATGCCTTATCCGATGCTTAGAAAAGCCTGGCAAAAGCTACTGTTAGATATGATAAAAGAACATTATAATAACAACATAAGAATGAGTAATTTAGTCAACCAGTTATATAAAAAATATCCCAATGGTTTTTACGTAAATGCCAATAGAGATGTAAAAAACAAAAAAGAAGCAACAAAATATATTGGTAGATATGTGGGTAGGCCAGCTATTAGTGAAAAAAGGATTGTAAGTTATGATGGTGATTATGTAACAATAAATTATACAGATCATAAAACAAAAGAATATGTAGAAGAAAAAATAACAGTATTTGAATTTATCAAAAGAGTAATTATTCATGTAGCAGAAAAGCAATTTAAAATGATAAGATATTATGGAATTTATACCAGCAGAAGCAAAAGAAAAAAAGTAATAATGTTTTTTAGAGATAAATATGATCAACTAAAAAGAAAAGCAGATTGCTGGCGTATGCGTTTAATAAAAACATATGGTCATGACCCATTAAAATGTAGTAATTGTGGTAGCATTATGGAATTAACAGATATCTATTATAAAAACTACGGTAGTGTTTTAGAATATTGGGAAAGAAGAATGCTTGAAGAAGCAAAACAAGCTATAGCAACAATAGAAGAAAAAGTAAAAATAACGAATTATGTATATGGACAAAATTTAAATATATACTACGATTAAGGGGTGTTTAAAAATGGAAGAAACAGTTAAATTTAGATGCAAAAAATGCAAAACAGAAGAAAAAATACCAGCAGAAATAGTACATGAAATGGATTTTTATGATGATGGGGATAAAAAATATCCACCACAATTCCAATGTGAGAAATGTGATGGATATATGATTCCGATAAAATATCATAGTTTTCATGGCATTTTATACACTTGGGACAAATGCAAAAACTTAGATTAATCTAAATGCCCGAAGGGCACTTTTTTATTTACCCAAAATCTGTTATAATGAAAAAAAGTGAAAAGAATATTTTACATATAGAAGGAGAAAATATGACTCAAGAATATAAGAAGATTAGTTTACCAAAGTTGAATAATTTAGAACCCAATTTAGAGTCAACGGCTTTAAAACTGATGGAAGAAGCTGGAGAATTAGCACAAGTTATCGGTAAGTTTAGAGGCTTAAATGGAGAAGTAGTTCATATGGAAGCAGATGAAATTTTTGATAAGATTAGTATGGAGCTCCTCGATGTCGCCCAAGTAGCGATTTCTATGATGTTTGTGCTAGAAGACAAATATGAAATAGATATAGATGAAAAAGTTGCGCATCATATTTCAAAATTAATTAAAAAGGGGTATATGAAAGGGGAGGAGTAATATGACAATTATTAGTAATTACATTTTACCACATCCACCAATTGTGATTGACTCAATAGGAAAAAAGGACATTGAAAAATGTGAAAAAACTCGAGAGGCTATGAAATTTGTTTCAGAAGAAATTAAGGCGTTATCTCCTGATACAATTATTGTTGTTACACCTCATGGAACAGTTTTTTCAGATGCTGTCACAATAAATTATTTTGAAAACCTATATGGGAATCTAGGCGATTTTGGACATAGCGATATTTCTTTGGAGAAAAAGAACAATATTTCTTTAGTTGAAAAAATATATACAGAAAGCCGTATGAAAAATATTTCTATTGCTAAATTAGATCAGGAGTTGTGTAATCGATTTAGTATAAAAGGAGAACTTGATCACGGTGTTATAGTTCCCCTATATTTTCTGAATCAGATTTACAGCGATTTTAAATTAGTACATATTAACTATGGTGGCTTATCATCAGATGAACACTATAAATTTGGTATGGCAATTCAAAATGCTTGTAATAGTATAGATGAAAAAATTGTACTTATAGCAAGCGGAGATCTTTCACACAAATTATCTAATAAAGGTCCTTATAGCTTTGCTAAAGAAGGACCTATTTTCGATGAAAAGTTGATTGAATACTTAGATGAAAAAAAGACAGTAGAGCTAGTGACTATGGATAACATTTTACAAAAAAAAGCAGGTGAATGTGGTAAAAGATCTATTGATACCCTACTAGGAACTTTAGAGGGATATGATTATAATGTTAAAGTTTTATCATACCAAGGACCTTTTGGTGTGGGATACGGTGTTGTTTCATTTAACTCACTTGTAGAAGATGACGAAAGAGAACTTTATTCTCAAATCATTAATAAAAAAAAAGAGATAAACATCAAGAGAAAAGAGAATGAAGATGCTTATGTACGTTTAGCCCGTAAAACCATTGAAGAATATGTTAATAATAATAGAAGGCTTAAGCCTGAAGCATTAGACTTGCTAGAAGAGATGAAAAAAAATCGAGCAGGTGTATTTGTTTCAATAAAAAATGCATCAGGTTTAAGAGGGTGTATTGGAACAACAGGCACTGGTGTTTCGAAGAATATAGCTAATGAAATTATTAGAAATGCAATTGAAGCGGCGACTAAGGATCCTAGGTTTCCAGCTATTGAACCTTGGGAGTTGGAGGATCTTAAGATTACTGTTGATGTATTGCATAAATCAGAAGCAATTGAGAGTAAAGAGGCGTTAGATCCTAATACTTATGGCGTAATTGTAACGAGTGGTCATAAAAGAGGGCTACTATTACCGAATTTAGAGGGAGTAGAAACAGTTGAACAACAGCTAAGTATTGCTCTCAGAAAAGCTGGAATATCTGAAGATGAGGATTATTCTGTGGAAAAATTCAAAGTTATAAGACATTACTAGTGTGGGTAACATGTGGATAGTGTGGATAAGTATATAAAGGCTAGTATTTTCAACAAAAGTTATCAACAGTTCCGTGGGTGTAGATGTAGAAGAAAACAATTAACTTATCCACATATTAACAATGAAATGGGGAAAACATGAAAAAATTATTTAGTATTTTATTTATAGTATTATTAATTATAGGTTTCTATTTTGTACGGGTTTATGAACCAGAAGAAATCGTTGAATTTTCAGTATTTGAGTCACCTTATGTTTTAATTGAAACAAATAATGGTTTGAATCTCTTAGAGTTTGAGGAAGATGAATTTAAAGAATTAATTAACAATAAAGATTATTATATTCCAGAAAAAGTACTAGAAAATCGAAATGTGGATATTGATTTAGACTTATCAACAGGTCTTGTGACATTAGTTAATAGGAATTACTTAATAAAATATGATTCCAACTCAAAAACAATGACAGTTGATCATGAACCGGTGGAATGGGATGAACCAATAATAGTAGGAGAAAAAGGTCTATTAATTGATAGTTCTCTACTGGAAGAGTATTTTATGATTTCTTCTGAGATCAACAAAGAAAATAATGTTCTATTGATTAAAAATAAGAACTTTAATGGCTTTTCAGGTGAGATAAAAGATACTGGTTATTTATATAAAAAAGATGATTTAAATCAAGGTATGATTAGAGATTTGACTTTAACATCAAAGTGGAGAGTTGTCTCTATATCAGATGCTTGGTATCTTGGGTACAACGAATTCTTAGAATTTGGATATATTCAAAAAGATAAACTTAAAATAACTAATGTTATAGAGCCACCTGAACAAGAGAAAGTTACCAATAAGGAGAAAATCATTCTAACTTGGGATCAAATATATTCTTCAAATATAGGTAAAAGAAGTATTGAACCAATGATAGGTGTTGATGTTATTTCACCGACCTGGTTTAAACTTACTGATGATTTAGGGAATTTCAATTCTTTTTTGAATGAAAGTTATATAAGCTGGGCTAGAGATGAAGGTTATCAGGTTTGGCCCTTGGTTTCGAATACTTTTGGAGATATTGAAATGACTTCACGTTTCCTCAATAATGTCAGTAGTAGAGAAAGACTAATTACTGAATTGTTAGAGTTATATAAGGAAAATAACTTTAAAGGAATTAATGTAGACTTTGAAAATGTATATTTGAAAGACCGAAAGAAGTTAACGCAATTTATTTCCGAGTTGACTTATGCTTTTACAAAAGAAGATATAATTGTTAGCGTTGATGTTACAATTTTAGGTGGGAGTGAAAATTGGTCACAGTCTTATAATCATAAAAGAATTGGTGAGTTGGTAGATTACTTAATTGTGATGACTTATGATGAACACTGGGCAAGTTCCCCCGTAAGTGGTTCCGTTGCATCTTATGATTGGGTTAAAAGTTCATTACAAGAATTGATAAAAATTGTCGATAAAAACAAAATTGTTATGGGTATTCCTTTATATACTAGAATTTGGTATGAAGAACCTTCTAGAGAAAAAGTCAATAAGATGGATGTTTCTTCTAAAGCAATCACGATGCAAGGACAAAATAATCTTCTAAGAGATGTTGGCCTTAAACCTATATGGGATGAAGAAGCTAGACAATTCTATCTCGCTTATATTGAAGATTCAAAAGTAAAAAAGATTTGGCTTGAAGAAGAGGTTTCAATTAAGGAAAAATCAAAACTGGTAAATGAATTAGGTATTTCAGGTGTTGCGACTTGGTCTAGAGGTTTTGAAACTAATAATATATGGGAAGTTATTTATAGTGAAGTAGGTGAATAGATGCAGTTAAATTTAAAGAAGATGAGTATATATTTTATTTTTTTAATATTGGGTATGAGCATGATTAGCTTTGGTCTAATGAATATTGCATACGATTTGCAGAATGAGGAAATGAGTGATCAAGAAATAATTCAAAGAGCCAAAGCACTAGGAATGGTTGAATTGAAAGACCAATTAAATGAAAAAAGTGAATAATAATTAATAAAAAATGCTTTTTTAGAATAAAAGCATTTTTTTTTGGTATAAATATGTTAAGTATTCAATAGGAGGGATATTATGGATAGAGAGAAAACTTTGGTATTAGTTAAACCAGATGCAATTAAGAAAAAATTATTAGGTCGTATTATTAGTATGTATGAAGAAAATGGACTAACAATTGAAGATATGTATATGACAGAAGCAGACTTGAGTGTTTTAGAAGACCACTATAGTGAACATGAAGAACGATCTTTTTATGAGCCTTTATTAAATTTTATGACAAGTGGCCCAGTATGTGTTTTACTAATATATGGTAATAATGCAATAGAGGTTGTAAGAGAGATTAATGGCTCAACTAATCCAGCAAAAGCTAGACCGGGTACTATTCGGTATCTATTTGGGACAGATGTCCAAAAAAATGCTGTTCATGGATCAGAAAATGCGGAAGAAGCGAAAAAAGAAATAAAGATATGGTTTGATTTAGACATAGTAATGTAAACCTTTTGTAATAATTTATAGTGAAAGGGTTGTATTTTTAAAACAGACATGCTATAATAATTATATTGTTAAAATTATTTAATATTTATTTTAGGGAGGTTAATATGGACAATATGAACAACAGTTTACCAGAAAGAGATGGATTTGCATCGAAATTTGGTATTATTGCTGCGGCTGCAGGCTCGGCAATCGGACTAGGTAATATCTGGAAATTCCCTTATATTACTGGTATTTATGGTGGTGCCGCATTTATTATCGTATATTTAGCATGTATTGCAATTATTGGTACACCTGTAATGCTTTCAGAGTTTACAATTGGTCGTAGAGCTCAGAAAAATGCAATTGGTTCTTTTAAAAAATTGTCTCCAAATACACCATGGTTTATTACTGGTTGGATGGGATTTTTAGCAGCATTCTCAATCTTATCATTCTACGGTGTTGTAGCAGGTTGGACTTTAGACTATATTGTTAAAGCAGCTACGAATTCATTTGCTGGCGCAGATGCTGATGCAATTGCTGGTATGTTTGGGGGATTAATATCACAAACTTGGACACCAATTTTCTGGCAAGTAATATTTATGGCTTTAACTGCCGGTGTAGTACTTGGTGGTATTAAAGACGGTATTGAGAAATATACTAAGATCTTAATGCCTATGTTATTAGTAATTATAATTATTTTAGATATTCGTGCGGTAACTTTACCAGGCGCTGGCGAAGGTGTTGCATTCTTATTTAAGCCAAATTGGGATTTAATATCTGGAGAGGCAATATTATCAGCGTTAGGACATGCATTCTTTAGTTTATCCTTAGGTATGGGTACTATGATTACTTATGGATCTTATATTGGTAAGAAAGAAAATCTTGGCGAGGTTGCACTACAAGTAACAATCGCAGATACATTGATTGCATTATTAGCTGGTTTAGCAATGTTCCCAGCAGTATTTGCTTACGGAATCGAACCAGCAGCTGGACCTGGTTTAGTATTTATTACTTTACCTAATGTATTCCAACAAATGCCTGGTGGCTATATATTCCAAATCATGTTCTTTACTTTATTAGCAGTAGCAGCTTTAACTTCTTCTGTATCTATTCTAGAAGTAGTTGTAGCGTACTTCCATGAAGAAAAGAATATCTCAAGAAAAAGTGCTGTTATTACAGCATCAGTATTAATTACTCTATTAGGTATGGCTGCTTCATTATCAATGGGCCCATGGTCTGATGTATTAATACCATTACCAGGATTTGGTAGTGTAGGAATATTTGACTGGTTAGATTTATTCTCAGCTAACTACTTATTACCATTGGGTGGATTATTTATATCATTATTTGTTGGATGGGCAATGGATCCTGAAGACTTATATGATGAAGTATCAAACTCAGGAGATCTAAAGGTTCCTTATCTAGGAATGTTTAAGATTGCTACTAAGTTTATTGCACCAATAGGTATTGCAATTGTATTCTTAAATAACTTTGGAATCTTTGGATAAAAATCAAATAGTATTAAAAACCAAAAGAGCATTGATCAACTTGATCAATGCTCTTTTTTATGGTTTCATATTTAAAATTTGTATTTAGTGATCTCTTCACAGTAAGAACATGAGTATTTTAATTCACCATTACTTGAAACCATTGTGAATTCTGGTGTTGCCCAAATATCTGTGTGACTAATACATCTGGGATTTTCACATTCAATAAAACCCTTAATTTTTTCAGGAATCTTTGATTTCATTTTTTTGTGTAGTTTATTATCCTTTATTATGTTGACAGTAATATTTTTATCAATTAAACCTAGAATATTCAGATTAAAATCGTACTCATCTTCTATTTTAATAATGTCTTTTTTTCCTAAAGTTTGACTACTAACATTCATTAACAACACAACAGAGCTATCAGCATAATTACTAAAAAGTTTATTGAAAATTTTAATGCCTTTCCCTGCAGGAATGTGATCAATTACAATACCATTTCTAATACCTTTTACTTCTAACATTTATATCTCCCCCAATAATCTAGCTATTAAAGCCATTCTAACGTAGACACCTAATCTTGCTTGATCAAAATAGATAGCTCTTTTATTTTCATCAATCTCTGGTGAAATCTCGTTAACTCTTGGTAGTGGATGCATAATAATCATATCTTCCTTAGCATTTATAATTTTATCATTTGTTAGAATATAAGAATTTTTTAATTTTAAGTAATCTTCTTCATTAAAAAATCTCTCTTTTTGGATGCGAGTCATATAAAGAATATCGATCTTATCCATGGCATTTTCTAATTGAGTGATTTCTTCAATTTCAACATCGTATTTAGATTTTATGTTATCAATGATAAATTCTGGTAATCTTAGTTCTTCAGGTGAGATTAAATAAAACTTTTTCGTATTGAATCGAGCAAGTGTTTTAATCAATGAATGAACCGTTCGGCCAAATTTTAAATCACCACAAAAAGCAATCGTATGATTTTCAATTGTCTTTTTATATTTTGTGATTGTAATAAGGTCTGTTAGGGTTTGTGTAGGATGTTGATGACCACCGTCACCACCATTAATTATAGGAATAGATGAGTACTCTGATGCTAATTTTGGGGCGCCTTCTTTAGGGTGCCTCATAACAATAATGTCAGTATATGCCCCCATACATTTGATAGTATCTCCAAGACTTTCGCCTTTTTTTGCTGAAGTCGTATTGGCATCAGTAAATCCCATTAAATCGCCACCAAGTCGTAGCATAGCAGAGTCAAAACTAAATTTCGTTCTTGTACTTGGTTCAAAGAATAATGATCCAAGAATTCTTCCTTTACATAGATCAGCATATTTCTTTGGATTCTTTTCCATTTTAATTCCAAGATTAACTAACTCAAGAATTTCATCATTAGTTAAATCACTTGGTTCAATAAGATGTCTTACATTTTCCATTTTCTTTCCTCCTTTTGATTTCACAGAATCATTTTAAAGGTATAAATCTTTTAAACTTCTCGAGTTTACTTAAAGATTATTTATACTTCTAGTGAATATTATCACAAAAAAAATCATCAGTCAATTAATGTATTTGAAAAGTCCTATTATAAGTGCTATAATAAAAACAGTAAATATATGGAGGGATAAAGGTATGTCAGATAATAGTATATCAATTGCAGTGATTAAAAGGTTACCAAAATATCATCGGTATTTGAGAGATTTAATTAACAATGATGTTGAACGGATTTCATCTAAAGAGCTTTCAGACATCATCGGATTTACAGCAAGTCAAATTAGACAAGATTTGAATAATTTTGGTGGATTTGGGCAACAGGGATATGGATATGATGTTGCTAATCTTTATGCAGAAATTAATAGTATTTTAGGTTTAGAAAAGGAATATAATATTGCTATCGTTGGTGCAGGTAATTTAGGTCAAGCATTAGCTAATTATAGTAATTTTAATAATTTTGGTTATAAACTTCGTGGAATATTTGAGATCAATCCAAGACTTGTTGGTCTGAAGATGGCAGATGTTGAAGTTTATGATGTTGACTTATTAGAGAAATTTGTAAAAAATAACGATATTGATATTGTGTTCATTTGTACAGGAGCTGGGTCAGCGCAAAAAATAGTCGACCGATTGGAAAAAACAGATATAAAGGCGATTTGGAATTTTGCACCAGTAGATGTAAAAGTTAGTAATGATATAGAGGTACAAAATGTTCATCTAATCGATAAGTTATTAACTTTAACGTATTTTATTAAAGATAAGTAAAATCAGCTCTAGGGGGGAGAAATTATGAAAGAAGTAGTAATTGCAAGTGCGGTGAGGACTGCTATTGGTAGTTTTGGTGGCACATTAAAAAATGTGAGACCAGATAAGTTAGGGAGTATTTGTGTTGCCGAGGCAGTTAAGCGAGCAAATATTAAACCTGAAGATGTAAATGAGGTTTATTTTGGTTCAGTTCTTCAAGCAGGTTATGGTATGGGTATTGCTCGACAAGTTTCTATAGGAGCTGGCTTACCAGTTGAAGTACCCGCTTCTACCATTAATATGATTTGTGGCTCAGGTTTGAAAACAGTTTCACTTGCCATGCAATCAATTATTGCAGGCGATAATGATATTGTTATTGCCGGTGGTACTGAAAATATGTCTATGGCTCCTTATCTTCTTAAAAAAGGACGATGGGGACATCGTATGGGTAATGGAGAGCTTTATGATGTAATGATTAATGATGGCCTTTGGGATGTTTTTAACGACTACCACATGGGTATTACTGCGGAGAATGTTGCAGAAGAATACAATATTACAAGGGAAGAAATGGATGAGTTTTCAGCAAAGAGTCAAAATAAAGCAGAGGCAGCGAAAGCGTCAGGAAGATTTGAAAATGAAATTGTACCTGTAGAAGTACCACAGCGAAGAAAAGATCCAATTATTTTTAAAGATGACGAGTTTATTAGAGAAGGTGTTACAGCCGAAAATTTAGCTAAACTAAGACCAGCCTTTAAAAAAGACGGAAAAGTAACAGCAGGTAGTTCATCAGGTATTAATGATGGCGCAGCAGCATTAGTTGTTATGAGTAAAGAAAAAGCAATAGAATTAGGTGTTGAACCATTAGTGACCATAGTGGCACATGCATCTGCAGGTGTTGAACCAAGAGTTATGGGTACAGGTCCAATTGCAGCAACAAAGAAAGTTTTAGCTAAAACAGACTTAACAGTTGATGATTTGGATTTAATAGAAGCAAACGAAGCTTTTGCTGCACAAGCGATAGCTGTCAACAAGACGTTAGGTTTTGATGAAAATAAAGTAAATGTAAATGGTGGTGCAATTGCCATTGGACATCCAATTGGTGCAAGTGGTGCAAGAATTTTGGTTACATTAATCCACGAAATGCTTAAGAGCAAATCAACATACGGCTTAGCTACTTTATGTATTGGTGGTGGCATGGGAGAAGCTGTTGTTATAAAAAAATAGACTATTTATAAATAGGCTCATTATGGGCCTATTTTATTAATATGGAGGGTATCTATGTCAGTTTATTCAAGCGAAATTAGTCAGATGATTAATAAGATATTAGAAAAAGCTGTTTATAAAAAAGATGGTGATAAATCAATTTTACCAGAAGAAGTCACTTTACTTAATTTTTTTATTTTAAAAAGAATTGATGAAAAAAATAAAATTATTTCCACTGACTTAAGAGACGAAATTGGTGTAGATTATAATACAATTCGAAAAGAAATATGTAATTTAGAAAATCTAGGTTTAGTTGAAAGAAATGAAGACCCTAGGGATAAAAGAAAAAAATTCATTCAAGTAACTGAACATGGTAAAGAGCAGATTAAAAAAGTGAATTGGCTAATTGAAGACAAATTACAATTTGTTATTAATAATTTTTCTGTCAATGAGGAGAAGGCTGTGTTAAAGTTTCTAAGTCGTATTAATCAATTAACTTTATCGCCTCCAAAAAAATAAAAAAGACATAATCATATGATTATGTCTTGCTGTTTAATTACTCAGGACTAATTGCTTCTACAGGACAAACACTAGCGCAAGCACCACAGTCAATACAAGCATCTTCATCAATTAAGTATTGTTCGTCGCCAGCAGAAATACAGCTAACTGGACATTCAGGTTCACAAGCACCACATGAAATACAAGAACTATCAATTACATAAGCCATTTTTGTTTCCTCCTTTTATTATTTTTGTTTTTATCTAACAATGATAGTATATCAAAAAAAAGCAAGAATACAATATACAATAGTAGGAAAACAAGTAAAAAAAGATTATTAATAATGATTATCATTATAATTATATGGAGGGTATTCAATGAAAGTTTATGCGTTAGTCGGTAAGAGTGGAACAGGTAAAAGCTATAAAGCAATTAGTGTGGCACATGAAAACAAAATTGATTTAGTTGTTGATGATGGTCTATTAATTAATGGTAGCAAGTTATTAGGTGGAAAATCTGCAAAAAGAGAAGCCACAACTATTGGTGCTGTCAAACGTGCAATTTTTCATCATGATGATCATAAGTTTGAAATAAGAAAGGTACTTAATGAGGACCAATACAGTTCTATTTTGATTTTAGCAACTTCTGAGCGTATGGCAGTGAAGATTGCTAGGAATCTAGGATTAGGTGATATAGATGAGTACATCTATATCACGGATATATCTACGCCTAGAGACCTTGAATTGGCTAGTCACAATAGAAATAAGAAGGGAAAGCACATAATACCTTTACCAACATTAGAGCTTAGAAAGCATTTTAGCGGTTATTTATTAGATAAGGTAAAGCATATTTTATGGCCTGATGACTCTGGTAAAGGAGTTATTAGCGAAAAAACAGTAACAAGACCAACTTTTTCTTATTACGGTAAGTTTACAATTTCAGACAACACTATCCAGGAGATTGTTAAAATTTCGACAAAAGAGAATGAGGTAATAGACTTATTAAAAATTAAAGTTATAAATAAAGATGAAAATATTCTGATTACTGTATATATTTCCACGAAATACGGAATAGAATTACAGAAAGAAATCCTGGAATTGCAACGTTTAATTATTGATAATGTTTATCAAATGACCTTATTAAATATTATCAGTTGTGATGTAATAATTAAAGATATCAAAATATAAATTAAATTATTTACAGCAATAATAATCTATGTTATACTTCACTTGTGAAGAGGGATAATTAAGTTTTTAACATTTTTATCTCTTAAAGTCAATTATTAGGAAAACGTTTTTTTAGTGGTTAAAGTAACCTAAAAGGAGTTGTTTATTGATGAAGTACATTGATGAGGTTTACAAAAAAGTTGCAGCAAGAAACTCAAATGAACCAGAATTTTTGCAAACTGTAGAAGAAGTATTCAAATCATTAAAACCTGTATTAGAACAAAATGACAAATATGTTAAAGCAAATATTTTAGAAAGAATTACAGAACCTGAACGACAAATAGCATTCAGAGTACCTTGGGTTGATGATGAAGGAAAGATCCAAGTGAATCGTGGCTTTAGAGTTCAATTCAATGGAGCAATAGGACCATATAAAGGTGGTTTAAGATTTCACCCATCAGTTTATATTGGTATTGTTAAGTTTTTAGGGTTTGAACAAATCTTTAAAAATGCTTTAACAGGATTACCACTTGGTGGCGGAAAAGGTGGGGCTGACTTCCAACCAAATGGAAAATCTGATGCCGAAGTAATGCGTTTTTGTCAAAGCTTTATGACAGAATTATATAGACATATTGGACCTGATGTAGATGTACCAGCAGGAGATATTGGTGTTGGTGGTAGAGAAATAGGTTACTTATATGGACAGTATAGACGCATTAGAGGAAAATTTGAAAACGGCGTGTTAACTGGTAAAGGTTTAAATTATGGTGGTAGTTTAATTAGACCAGAAGCAACTGGTTTTGGAATTACTTATTTTACTAATGAAATGTTAAAAGCAAATGGTGAATCTTTTGAAGGAAAAACTGTAGCTATTTCTGGTTTTGGTAATGTTTCTTGGGGAACATGTCAAAAGGTTACTGAATTAGGTGGAAAGGTTGTTACTTTATCTGGACCTGATGGATACGTTTATGACCCAGATGGCGTTAATACACCAGATAAGTGGGATACATTGGTTGAAATGAGAGCTAGCGGTCGTGGCGTAGTTAAAGATTATGCTGATAAGTATGGTGTTGAATATTTTGAAGGCGAAAAGCCATGGGGTAGAAAAGTTGATATTATCATTCCATGTGCAACTCAAAATGAGATTCATATTGAAGACGCTAAGAAGATTGTTGAAAATAATATTAAGTTTGTTTGTGAAGGTTCAAATATGCCAACAACGAATGAAGCTTTAGATTATTTACAGGAAAATGATGTTATTGTTGGACCTGCAAAAGCTGCTAATGCTGGTGGCGTTGCTACTTCAGGTTTAGAGATGGCTCAAAATAGTATGCGTATTTCATGGACTGAAGAAGAAGTTGATGAAAAACTTAAAGCAATCATGAAAAACATTCATGAAAATTCTAGAAAAGCTGCTGAAGCATATGGCTTTGGTTACGACTTAGTTGCAGGCGCAAACATTGCTGGGTTTGTAAAAGTTGCAGATGCAATGATTGCACAAGGCGATTACTAAAATAATTAAATAAAATTTAAACTACTACTATGAAAAACATTGCATAGTAGTAGTTTTTTTTTGTATACTTAAAATATACAAAACGAAAGGATGATATGATGAAATATGATAATATTCATGAAGGAATATTTATTAAGCGGCTTAATAGATTTGTGGCTATAGTTCAAATTAATGGCATAGAAGAAACAGTTCATGTAAAAAATACCGGTAGGTGTGGTGAACTGTTAATAGAAGGTGCAAAGATCTATCTTGAATATGTTAATAAAGAAACTAGAAAGACTAAATATTCACTGATTAGTATCTTAAAAGGGGATAATTTATTCAATATAGATTCACAAGTTCCAAACAAAGTAATTGAAGATGGATTGAGAAATAACAAGATTGAGGGGCTAAAAAATCTTGATTACTTGAAAAGAGAACAAACTTATGGCAATTCAAGATTTGATTTCTATTTTGAAAAGGGCAAACGTAAAGGATATATAGAAGTAAAAGGTGTTACTTTAGAGAGTAATGGTGAAGCAATGTTTCCAGATGCACCAACTACTCGTGGAACGAAACATGTTAATGAATTAATTGAAGCCCAAAATGATGGTTATGAGTCGTATATTTTCTTTTTACTACAATTTAAAGGTGCTAAAAATTTTACAACTAATCGTCAGATGGATCCAGCTTTTGCTAAAGCTGTGGATGAAGCCATAGAAAATAATGTGAAAGTTTTAGTGTATGATTCAATTGTAAAGAAAGATTCAATAATTATTAGTGATAAAGTTGATTTTTTAAAGAATTAAGGAGGCAAGAAGTGGATATTATTATTGACCAATTAGAAAAGGAAATAATGGACAAGGCCCGGGATAGAGTTAATCAATTAATCAAGCCAAAGGGGAGTCTAGGTTATTTAGAAGATATTTATGTCCAATTAGCTGGCATTACAGGACAGCTTTATCCTAAAATTAATAAAAAATCAATAATAGTTATGGCAGCTGATCATGGAATAGTTGAGGAGGGTGTTACTACCTCTACTAAAGAGATAACACTTTTTCAAGCAGTGAATATGACAAAAAAAATAACAGGTGTTTGTGCCTTAGCAAATCAAGCAAATGCAGAAGTTGTCGTTGTTGATATAGGTATTAATAATGATGTAAACAATGATAAGATAATTAACCGAAAGATAAAATGGGGTACAAATAATTTTTTTAAAGAAAATGCTATGACAAGAGCTGAAGCTATTGAAGCGTTAGAAGTAGGTATTCAAATAGCTGAAAAGGAGATAGAAAAGGGTGTTAATTTAATTGGAACAGGAGAAATGGGCATAGGTAACACTTCCCCATCTTCGGCAATCGTTTCAGTCATCTGCGAAAGAGATGCAATTGAAGTCACTGGAATGGGTGCTAATTTAGCTGAGGAAAAAGTTATACATAAAGCGAAAGTTATTGAAGAAGCTATTAGAAAAAGAAAACCAAACTCTAAAGATGGTATTGATGTATTATCTAAAGTTGGTGGGTTAGAAATTGCAGGTATGGCTGGTGTTATGCTCGGATGCGCTATGAATCATGTTCCTGTTGTTATAGATGGTTTTATTTCTACAGCAGCGGCCTTAATTGCTTATAAGATTAATCCATTAGTACTTGAGTATATTATACCTTCTCATGCTTCTGAGGAAAAGGGAGCTAAAATTGCTTCTGAGTATTTAGAATTAAAGCCACCATTAAATTTAGGGTTAAGGCTTGGAGAAGGTACCGGAGCAGCATTAATGTTTAATATTATTGAAGCTGCAACGCATATGAATACAGATATGATTACTTTTGATGAAGCGGGCTTTAGAGTGAAGTAAATCTTTAGAGTATCTATACAATGATATTTTGTTAATAATATATTTCTGTGATATTATTAGGTAAAGTATCTAAAAGTGAGGGGAAAAATGAACAAAAATGTTGGCATAAGTTTAAGTAAAATTATTTCTAGTGGGTATTTAGGAGACAGTAAAATTCTTACAGCTAAAGGCTCTTTGGATCGAATTGTGACAAAAACTAATGTAATGGTAGACCCGGACATCTTGGAGTGGAGTAAGGAAGCAGAATTTATTCTATCAACTGGTTATTTTTTTAAGGATTCTACTATAGCGGCTCAAAAAAAACTCATAAAAGAAATGGCAAATATTAAAGTAGCGGCTTTGGGTATTAAGACTAAACCCTATTTAGAAGAAATCAATCAGGAAGTGATCACATTAGCAGAGTCGTTAAATTTTCCAATGATTGATATAGATCAAAATATTAATTTTAATGACATCATGATTCCAATACTACAAGATATTTATGATGAACAGTCGAAAATTATTAGAAAAGTAGAAATAATACACAAAGATAACATGAATGTAGTATTAAAAGGTGGCGGCGTAAAAGATATTCTTAAGAGTTTATCAAAAACTATGCGCAATCCCATTTATGTAGTTGACCATCACTTTGAAGAAATCATAGAGCAGAGCAATTTAGAGAAAGAGAAAGCTATTGAGATAAGAAATCAGATTGAAAAATATTTTGAAGGTAAAAAAAATAATAAAATGATTTCTAAAACAACTAACCGTTCAATTTTTATCGATGGAAAAGAAATAAAGCAACTGATGGTGCCAATAATGGTGAAAAATAATGTTTATGGACATTTAATTAGTTTTGGCATAAATCACGAGCTAACAAGATTTGATATACTGAACCTAGAATCTAGCGCAAATGTTATGGCATTAGAATTTCTAAAAAGATTATCAGTACAAGATGTAGAGAACAAGTATAAAGCAGAATTTTTTGAAGATTTAATATCCTTTGATAAAAAGCGAATTAATAAGGCGATTGAACGAGCAGGACATTATGGGTTTTATAAGGATGCCCATTATCTTGTAATTCAAATAGATATTTTAAATGATAGTAAGGATGTAGATAAAGAATATCTAGCACAAGTGATTAATAAATCAATTTATCTAATTAATCTGATTTGTAAAGATAAAAAGAGATCATTCTTAATTTCTAATAAAGGAAATAGTATTAATATCCTGATTATGTTTGAAAATGATCTAAAAATTAAGAAAAAAACGATGAACTTGGTGAAAAATATAAACCAAGTATTAAAATCAAAAATTTCTAATTTAGAAAGTGTGATAGGTGTTGGCAGAAGTTATAAAGGCTTAGAGTCTGTTTATAAGAGTTTAGACGATGCACTAAAGTCTGTTGAAGCCTATGGAAATTATAGCAAAGAAGAAATAGTATTTTTTGAAGATTTAGGAATCTATAAAATTTTCTGTCATGAAGAGTTAAAAGGTGAGCTGACTGGGTTTTACAATGAAAACTTAAAAAAGCTTGTTGACTATGATGAGAAAAGAGATGCAAATTTGGTAAAAACATTAAATATGTATTTTCAGCAAAATGGAAACCTTAAAAGAATGTCAGAAGAATTATTTACCCATTACAATACAATTTTATATCGTATGAAACGGATTCAGGAGATATGTGACATTGATATAAATAATAGAAAAGAACGCTATGATATTGAAACTGCATTAGAAATATACAAGATTATAAATACGTGAAATTTTTAATTACTTGTTTACTCACTAAAATTATTATAAAATTGAAATAGTCAATTACATTAGATTTAAAGGGGGATCAATGAAAACAGACGTACAAATAGCACAAGAAGCAAATAAGAAGCACATAATGGACATTGCAAAATCACTAAACATTGAAGAAAAACATGTTAGTTTATACGGAAATGATAAAGCAAAGATTGATTTATCAGTAC
>DATFJG010000061.1:0-11187 GCA_035269305.1 Clostridia bacterium | reverse complement strand
AGTAAACAATTCTGAATAGCCTGGTTTTTTAGCAAAAGACAGATGCAAGTTTTCATATGCCTTCAGCTTATAATCGTTTATTACATAGGATTGCTCATCTTTTTTGTCTAATTTTATATTAGATTTCAAAATAGTATTTATAGGCGTCATTATTTCTATATCAACTGCTCCATCTCCTTCATAAAAAGCAGCAGGACTAAGCATATAACTTGTTAACTTCACATCATTTAGGTAATCTGTTACTCTAGATGATATATAGCCATTCCCAGGTTCATATTCAATTAATACATCAGCCACCTGACCACTATCCATTTTAAGAATAAACTCATTAGCCATTAAATGATTACTAAAATACTTATCTATATCAGAATCAAAGTATTCATTCGTAAAAGGATCTATATATTCAAATTGATCTTCTACTGCCCAGTTCTCTATCTCATTTGGATTAACTTCTATAGATTTGCTTTTTACTTCAGTATTATTAATGTAAACTTTGAAATCATAGGAATGCTTTTGTCCGCCAGTTAAAAACCAAATAGGCTTTTCTATATGACCATCACTTATATACTTGAATGTATACTTGACCAAATAATGTGTTTTATCAAGGGTGTCATCAATAGTGATTATTATCTTTTCATCGATCAGTTCAATACCTGATGCTTTATCTACTAAAATACCTGCCTTGCCAGGAATTGATGTAGGCGCCATACTATTAGCAAATACAATAATCATTGAAAAAAGAATACCTAAAGCTATGAGTGTTATTTTTTTCATTTACTTACTTCACCTAAATCCTTTTTTTGATAAATAGTTTCAATATATATAAGCATTACAATTGAAATCGTTTAAATGACTAATTCATATTCTCTTTTCCCTATTTTCAAATTTACTATTTTTGTAAAACCAACTCCGTCGTAGACATTAATTGGAATTCTATAATAACTCTTCTATAGCAAAATATTTCGCATTAAATTATCTTTTTTAAACGACTAGATTTCTAACAGTTAGCTTTATAGGTTTAAAAAGTACTTAAATTGACTTACCGTATCTAAATAGTATCATAAAAATTACAAATTTATAATTATTTTCTAAAACTAATATTTACACTGTGTAAATAAACGCTACAAGCTATAAAACCTATAAATCCTCCCCCTACAATTGTAACCCCGATCCACTCAAGAATACTTAGTAAAACATCACCTATAATCATACTTTTTAAATTCACCCAATAATACTGATTTTTATAATTGGTTATATATAACTCAGGTCTAGATGATTGACCGATAAATATTAGTTTAATTGATATTAACCAAATACCAACAGAGAAGATTTTATATGAAGATATAATTTTGAGAATAAACTGTTGAAAATGAAAATCTAAAATTCCAAATAGCATTCCAATGGAAATCTACAACTTAAATTTTTTCATAGCACCTCCAAACATTTTTACTTAGTTAAAATTAATGAATAGATGATAGTTTCAGCACCATCTATTCATTGATGTTTTGATGATCTTGTTTAACAGTTTTATGTTCTAATCTATTTGAATCGTTTGGATCTAAGTAACAATAACTTGAACTAAAAATGGAAAATAAATAATCACTATTAACTTGGTCGATTAGCTTTGATAAACTGATTAGATTTGACTATTTATTTAATAGTATATAATTGAAAACTAAACGGATAACAGCTATTCGATTAATAATAATTAAAATAGCAGGTAAACCTCAAATGTGTGCGTTTTTTTGCTTTAGAACTTGGTAGCATTTCCCTATAGAAATATTAAAGATCTATGAGTCATAAGATTTAATCAATTAGATTTAAGAAATATCTTAAACTACGAATGAACTATGTCCGAGTTTAATGGTAAAGTAAATTTCCTTTCTAGGACAAGTAAATCTTATTTCAACAAAAAATAGAATCTTATAATAAAGCCAAAATTTTCTAAGAGAAATGACTATTATTTTGTTAAATTTTATTAATATTTTGAAATTTAATGATATAATAATCATAATATTATAACAGTGTATTATTTAGTAATAACTAATTTTAAAATTGTCTATTGAAGAGTATTATGATTAGGAGAATTCAAATGATTAGAAAAGTTATATTTATTACATTATTTTTTAGTATAGCATTATTATTTGTACCTATTAGTACTAATGCTACATCAAAAACTTTTATCGATATGCCAAATGACTGGTCTACAGTGGCATTGGAAAATGCAGTAGCTAATGGTCTTTTAAAGGGAGATGAAGGAAAAATAAAAGCCAATAAAAAGATTACTAGAGCAGAAGTTTCTGCAATAATCAGCCGGAGCTTTGGTTCAAAAAATATGGCATCCCTAGAAGATTACGAAGATATTAAGCCAGAAGATTGGTATTATTTTGACATGGCTAAAGCTGTAAAAATGGGATTGTTTGAGGACAAAGAAAATGACTTAAATCCAAATGCTTTTATGACCAGAGAAGAAGTTTTTACAGTCATTACAAAAGTTATGAAGTTAGAGTTGAATGATGTAATTCCAGAAAATTTTATTGATATTGATGAAGTTTCTAATGAAATGAAGGCTGAAGTTTTGGCATTGGTTAATTATGGATATATTAAAGGATCAAATGGAAGGCTAAATCCTAAGAGTTACATAACAAGAGCGGAATTTGCACAACTCATGGATAACCTTATAAAAAAGTATATAAACAAACCTGGAAAACAGTCAATTCAAATCAAAGGAAATGTTATGATTAATACCCCTTCTGTAACACTTAAAGATTCTCTAATAGTTGGTGATTTAATAATAGGTGATGGCGTTGGTAACGGTGAAGTTGTATTAGACAACTTAGAGTTAAGTGGTCGACTAATTGTTAGAGGTGGTGGAGAAAACTCAATTGTTATAAGTGGAAATAGTGTTTTAGGTAGTATAACCATCGCAAAAATAGATGGAAAACTTCGAGTTTATTCAGAGGAAGGTTCTATAGTTGGAGAAACTATTGTTGATGGTCATGATGATGTTATACTAGAAGGGAATTTTGACAATATAAATATTCTCGCTAGTGATGTGACTATAAATATTAGTAAAGCAGAAGTAATGAATCTTACCATGTTAGGGAAAGCATCTGAAATTAATATTGATCAAACAACAAAAATTGGAAGTTTAAAGATAATGGGTCAAAATAATACTCTTGATATTAATGGGGATGTTAAGCAAGTAGAAACCTCGCCTTCTTCTGTTGGTTCAGAGGTCATTGTTAATGACACTGGAAAAGTAGACAAGATAATTGTTAATAGTGAAGATTCAACAATTAGTGGGGACGGTGAAATAGAAGCAGTTTTTGCAAATGCAAACCATATAATAATCAAAAATAATACTGCAAAAGTCACTGTTGATTCAGGTATTGATGGGACTATGATTGGAAATGAATTTGTAGAACCAGGTCAAACCTACGAAACTGAGAATAACAATAAGAAAGATTCTGATGATAACAGAAATTCTACTAAAGAAAAAATTTCTGATATTAATATTGCGACAGATGCAGTAGATGAGCAAAATGTTCTCAATAGTGATAGCGTTGAAATAACATTAGAAACCTCAACTGTTGGAGTAACGATTCATTATACATTAGATGGAAGTTCACCTTCGCGTTCAATTGATGGAGAGACAAAGCTTTATAATCCAACATCTAAAATCTCTATTCAAACGGATAATATTTTTGGTGAATCAATAACATTAAAAGCAAGAGCTTTTAAATCAGGTATGTTGGATTCAGATGTAGCAGAAAAATCAATTAATTTTAATGCAGCATCAACAGTTAATATTTCAACGGCAGAAGAGTTAAAGAAAGCCATTGAGAGTCAAACAGTTCATACAGTTATATTGACTTCAAACATTACAGGTGATATATCAGCGATACGATCAAGCAGTGATAGTTTAAATATTGATTTTGACAATAAAACTATGACAGGTAATCTGAGTATTGAAGCAAATTATTTAACAAGTCTAACTTTTAATGGTGATGCAAGACCTTCAATTACTGGCAGCCTCTTAGTTAATGCAGGTGCAGCCACAGTAACTAATCATATTAACGTTGGTGGGAATCTTACAATAAGTGATGTTAATAATAATTCTTGGATCGAGGAAGCAGATGGGAATTCTATTATATTGACGGACAACAATGGCGGAAGCATTTTAATTAATGGACATCCGAATAACATAAAAATTTCAAATATTGCAGGTGAAAATATCCATTTAACTACAAATACTCCAGTGCCAATTATAATTGATTCAGGTTCAATTATAGACGATATTACCGTTAGTGGAACAGCAGCAGGAACAAGCATCATCAATAACGGAAGAATCATAAATATTATTGCTAATGCAGATATCACCATTGAAAATAACAATGGCGATATCCTAGTGACTGGCCCAGGAGTAGTTGCAGTCACTGGCACCGCGTCACAAAATGTTACGGGTGGGACAGTTGTATTAGGTTTGACAGATCTAGAAATAGATGTAGCAGAGCTAAGAATCGGCAGTGTGACTGAAGCACATATTACAACAAGTGTTTTTGGGAGTTCTTATAATGTGACATCGGCCAATGCCACAATTATAAGTATCAATGATTCTACAGGACTTGGCATTACAGCGAATAAACCTGGTAGAGTAGCAGTGACTGTACAAGTTAAAAATGCTGAAAATAATGTGACACATCAAGGGATAATCTTTATTACAGTACTACCAGAACTAATTTCTAATGCAGAAATAGTGATGACAGCACCTGTATTAGGAGTAATACCACAGACTTCAGAGGAAATCGAGATGGCTACCGGGAATCCAGATTATACAGTAACAAATGTTACATGGAATGAACCCTTGACATCTGAAGGGAAATTCAAAGCACAAGAAAACTATACAGCCACAATTACATTGGTTTCAAAGAATAGCAAAGCATTTCAAATGGATGCTTTTATACCTTCGCTTATAGGTTCTGAATCAGTAGGAACCACAACAACGATAAGTAATGATGTTGGAAATAAAGCGATATTTACTGTTACTTTCCCAGAAACGGGAAGTTTAGAACTTACAAGTATCGAGATCACAACTCAGCCAACAAAAATGAGCTATGTAGAAAGTTTAGATGATACGTTATCATTAGCTGGAATGGTCATTACAGAAACAAACAATGATGGTTCTAAAAATATTGTCACCTTTACAGATGGAACAGCATTGGGTTACACGGCAAATCCTTCAAACGGCAGCCTTTTAACAAAATCAGAATTTAACGGACAGCCGGTAATCATAACACATACGGCATCCAATAAAACTGCTAATACTGAAGATTTAATTGTAACAATGGCAGCTTCTTTCCAGAGAATTATTGAAGTTGATCATCAGGTAAAGATTCCTATTGACAAAAACACAGGATTATCTACTGGTTCAAGAGAGTATACCCCTTTTACAGTGACAACAGAAATCGGTGTTGAAACACCAAGCTATTATGAAATGCTTAACACAGGAGAAAAAACAGATTACAGCATAAATTACTATAGAGTTAATAATGAAGGTTTGGAAGAACTTTATTTTTCCATTCAATTGAAGAATGCCATGATTGTAGAGATACAACAGAATAAACTTAATGTTCTTCTTGAGGATAATCAAGACTACAGCGATATGATTATGATCAGCCTTTCCTATAGTGATATTACTTGGATTGACCATTTGAATGGCTCTGTTTACTCCGATAGTTGGTAGCATTATGAAATAATCTATTGATTTTATGATCTCTTGAGGTAAACGTTTTTTGGTTTTTCTTTTTAGAACCTTAAGATTAATTGAAGTCAAAGAATAACAATAAATCATAAAACATAAGAATATGATTGGGTCATTAAAAAATTATAATAAGGCGAATGACTCCCTTTTAGCAGCAAGTAACTGTTAAATATTAGAGTCAATAATTATTAAGGAGGTTTAATATGAGTAAAAAGAGTAAGTATTTTATTGGAAGGAGATATTTAACTCTAAAGGTGTTAAGTTTTATACTGGTGATTTTTCTTTTAGGAACACAGAGTAGTTTTGCTGCATTAGAAAGCTATATGAGTATTAATAGTGATAGTTTAGGTGTGGTTGAAGGTGATACTATTACTCAAGGGCGTGAAGGTATGCATGTCATTTACGACATTCAGCATCAAATTGAAGTACCCATTGATCCCAATTCAGGAAATCCAACGGGTGTCCCTATACACAATTTATTTATGATAACAACTCATTTAGGTAAAGGAACGCCTGAACTGTATGAAATGCTAATGACTGGTGATAGATCAGATATTACCATTGAATATTATCGAATAGACGCTGCTGGAAGAGAAGTAAATTATTTTACTGTGACTTTAGAAGATGCAGTTATTATAGATATACTTCATGAAAAACCTGACGTTATTGATGAGAACAATAAACCATACCATGATATGATTTCTTTAAGTTTCTCGTACAGAAAAATCACTTGGACTTATCAAGTAGATGGCGTTTCATATGGAGTCACTCGACAGCATATAAACTAATCTTTCTTTTAAATCTGAGTGTCTTATGTTAGATAATTATTAGGCTTATCTGCATAAATACTGATCTCACACTATGCATGATTAATGACTAAAAACTTAGTAAATCACTGAAATTTATTGTTTCTTAGATAATCTAGTATTCACTTAATATATTAATTCATAAAATTAGAAAAGAGCCTCAAGAATTTTATTAAAACTAAAGTGCCAACTAATAATCGTAAAATTCTAATAAGAGGTCTCTTTTCTATAACTATTTTATCAAATGAAAGAGTTCATTCCAAAGAAATTTGAATATGTCAATTTAAAATCAGATGCAATTTTCATCATATAAAGCTTTTGCAAGAAATTGGATTACCTAACTACCTTTACACTCTGTTGTATTAATACTTTAAATTAATCCTCATAATTATATTGAATCTTGACCATCCACAATATCCATTCAATTTTATATGACTTTTTACCTTTCTACTTTAGGATACTAATACAACTAAAGTTGACTTTTTAGATTCTTTAAAATTAAATCGTAATACATATGAAAAACTGGATAGCCTTCCCTAGTCTGAGTATATTCATTTAAAGACTCCAAGACATTGCTTAAGTATATAAAATCTCGTTCCATTTCATAAGATATTCTGTTTTCTCTCGCAGAAGTACCATAGATTTCTTCGATCATCATTATAACATTTGCTCTAACGATATGTTCATTTAAAGAAATCTCCCATGTAGGATAACTCTGTTTTCTCATAGATGATTCAATAGGTTCATATAATTTTTCCAAAGTATTCACTTTCTCAAACTTTAGTGTTGTTTGAGGATTCACGTAAGAATGGCTAATTTCATGAAGTAAAAATGAGATATATTGCTCTTCATCCAAAGATACTCGAAGGGTTGGCATTAATATTTTTTTCTCTTCTAACTCTATTCTATTACCATAACCCATAGGTGTGACAGGTGTTACGACTACAACTAATGGGCCCAGTGATTCTCCATAATAATTTAAATAAACCTCTGACATATTTGAACTTTCGATATGTTTCGCTGCCCTATTGAGTATTTTCGTAAAATATTGTTCATTTTCTAAAAAATATTTATCGTATTGACTTACTTTCCTAAAATCATATAGTGCTTTAAGATACTTTTCTACTTGTTCTTGACCGCCAGCTCGGCGCAAAATATTCTCATCAGGTTTTAGGCCATCTATTAACTCTAGATTATCATCGTAATAATGTAAAGCACCTGAAATTGCATCGTATGTAAAGCCTTTAGAGATCATATTTTCTAATATAGTAAAAACTTCATGGTCTTTATAAACACTAAATTCTTCTACTTGATTTAAAACATATTCATCTTCATCAAAATATACATCATACCCTGTTTTATCCGATAACATGTGAGCAATTAAATAAGTTGACTCAATTTTAGGATCAACTTTAAGTGTGATTATATCACTAACGCCTTTTTCAAATGAATTTGCAAGTTGAAAGCTTTCATTGTCTACTATTGTTTCATCTATTGGTTTATTATCGTTCTTTTCTAAAGTATCGCTACTACAACCGATTAATAAGAATGCAAAAATTATAACTAGAATCTTTTTCATCAAAGCTCTCCTTTGTAAGTTGCATATAAATACTACTGTGCTGTTTTATTGACAAAATCGACTTTATATTGCCATTCTCCATATTTTTGCTCATTATCAGTAATAACGCCTTCTGTAAGAGAAATACGTATGACAATGGATTCTGGGCTATCTTCGTTGCCATGATCATCAAACCAATCAAAGTATTTTTTCATTTTACTTCTAATTTCTTTATTTTTCTCATCTTTTACCCATCCAAGATTTTCAGCTGTACCTTGTGCTGTAAATAAATCTAATCCACAAATAGAAACCTTATTGTTTTTTTCAATTTCTAAAGTTTTATTCTTCCATGAAGCTGAAGAAATATAAAACTTTCGGTCTTCATAGTAGGCATCAACCATTCGAACCGCCGGCTGAGGATTTTCATCAGAAGTTTCAGACAGTGCAATAGTCGCCATTGCTATAAGATTATCTTTTCCATTGCCGCAAAATTCTTCCATAAGTTTAATTGCTTTTTCATACTTGTTCATATTTTCCTCCATTTAATCATCTTGTTAGACGAATGAAAATGTACTTGTTTTATTAGATTCATATCATAAAAAGACTTGTCATTTCATTCCATATATTCTTATTCTTTTGTACTGGTATTTATCCAGTAGTTAAACTTTTTAACTATGTACTCTTTATTTGTGTCTTCCTCATACTTAAGTTTGCTTAATTGATCTTTAAAATCGTCAATCTCATTATTATTAATATATTCTATTAAAAGGTTTGTTACATCATCAATCACTGAGCGTTCTTTTTCTTCTAAAATATTAATAAACTCTTCTAAACCAAGATGCAACGCTTCTTCATATAATGTTTCACCATAAAGCTCACTGTTGTATTGAACTTCTTTAGATCCAGTAAAATCTATGAGGTCATTTGCTTTGTGAGTCTTTGCTAAATGCCTAATTACATCATTATTGAACTTATAATGTTCTTCAAATCTTTCCTTTTGATTTTGTTGTGCTAGTTCTAAGCTTCCTTCTAACCCCTCTATAGTATTTTCATACGCATCTTCAGATGCCTTTAGTTGGATTAATTCTTTTCTCAAATTAAAGTTTTCATCTGCAAGTCTTCTGACTTCAGATTCTAACTTACTTATGTCATTACTATTATGATCAGCACAAGATACAATTAAAAAAGATACTAAAATAACTATAATAAATAATTTTCGCATTTTTTTCCTTTCTGAATAGACACTAGAATTAAATAAAATATATAATATTATTTTACTTGTTTCGTAAGCATGATAGTTCTTCACTAAACCATATTTCAATGTCATCTCGTAAATCTAATACAGTATCATCTAATGGTATGGTAAGCCCTCGGCAGCCACCATCACAGTGACCAATTTCTCTTTTTCTTCCACATCCATATCCTTTTTCTATGAGTTCTTGCAATATTGGAGAAAATGTTTTAATGATATCAGTATATTCTTGAACCTTTGTAGGTTTCACATTGATATGATAGCCATTATTGAGTGAAGCGTTAATTCCCCATAAATCTTTTCTTTTATAACGATACTTGATATAGATATGAAATCCTTTTATTTCTACTACACAGGAAAGTCCTTTATCTAAATTTCCCTGATGCAATTGCAGAATAAAATTCTGTACCTTAGGTGATAAATGCTTAATCGTATCTTGAAGGACAGTAAGCACTTCTGTTTCATTCTTTTTTAGTGCCCAATAATCACAGCGTAAAAATATATCCTGGTTCACAAGAGTACCATAATCTATTTCCGCTATTGCCATCACTTTTAAACCAGTTAACATAGTCGGATCATCTGGATAAGTTATGTTTATCCTTTCAATATCTGTTAGCTTTTGCCTTTTCTTATCTAAATCTATTCCATCAATGCAAATACCACAATCTTCCAGAAATCTCAAACATTCAAGGGTTCTTTTAACAGACAACTTTTTATTAAGTACATCATTTCCACAGGTAATACATTGTTTCTCTTCATCTAACTTACCATGATAACCGATATTTATGAGTATCGTTTTTACATTGTGTAAAAAAGGATAATAAACAGAAAGCGTGGTCCGATTTTCATATTCATGAGCGACTTTTCTGCTATAGTCAAAAATATCCCCCGTATTATATAAAACATCATAAAGCCTAATCAAAAATTTTCTGAATGCCACTACACGATCATGTATTCTTTCTTCATCTTCAATAGTAGTGTATACAGGATTAATAGCATATACTTCCTTGGTTTCTGGTACAACAATCTCCTTTAAATAGCATGCAACATCCTGAAGTGTTTTTCTCACATATTTCCCCCTTAATAGTTTCCTTGATTGTATCCCTATAGAGTTCTAATGAACTCTATTTTCAATGATATTCTACTACTAGATTAAAAGATTCTACATACTTAATTGCATCGTTATTCTCCGGAGTAAAAGCTATTGAAGCAAGGATGTCTTGGAATTCCTCCGGTGTTGCTTCTCTCATTTTTTCTAACCCTTTATCATATATTTTCATATTTTTTCTAACGAAACTACTTTTTCTATTTGAAATTTTCCACTCATCGTCTACTTTTTTAAAATCATACAATGTAAAGAGCAGTTTTTCTAATGGTTCGGCTTCCGCGAAATAGATGGTATGTGTTTTTCTTGAGTAAACTCTTTTCTCACCATCAAAAGTTCCTTCATAGTTTTCATCGGATATTTCAAACCTTTCCTCGGACTTCTCAAATCCATATTCTATAGCCTTTTCATGTGACATTTTTCGATATTGAGCAAGTTCTTCATCACTTATGCCTTCAAGATCTTTAATATACAGTTCTTTATTGTCCCATTTAAAAATTAAAGTGTTTTCTTTTTCCTCTAAATAGTATTTTTCAAATTTTTCTGGAAATATCCCCTTATATTTTCTTTAAATTCATCATAGGTAATTTCCAAAGTGTTTAATTTAAACTCATTGGTTTCAAGAATTTTTACTTTTTCTATAAATACATTCTTTTGAGATACTTCATTTTTACAACTTGTTAATCCAATAATCATAAGAAT
>DATFJG010000060.1:0-5276 GCA_035269305.1 Clostridia bacterium | reverse complement strand
CGAAGATGGGAATTATATTGATAGAACCACACCGAAAAAAGAAACAACTGTAAATATAAATAAAATGGGTAAAGTACAAGAAGATGGATCAGTGTTAATACAAATTTCACCTGTAAATGCTGATGAAGTATATTATGAAATTGGTCAAGAACCAACCACAGCTTCTAAAAAAGTGGAAAAATTCTCTGCATTTAAAGCTGAGGATTTAGTATATTATTTCTTAGCAGTAGATTCAACCGGGGTAAATAAATCAGGTGATCCTGTTAGATGGGAAAACGATATAATTTTAAAATATCAAGACACCACTATAAATGGCAAAGATGCCTTAATATTAGAAGCTTATACTGATAACTGTGAAATAAGATATACTACTGATGGTTCAGATCCTGTCGAAAATGGCGGAGTTTATAAGGAACCTATTATTATACCGGATGATTCTAAATATATTCAGGCTGTTGCAATCAATAAAAAATATAATATATCTTCTGAAATATTAGTACATGAAGTAAAAGATACTGAAGTAACAATTGATAAAAACAAACCAGTTGAAGTTACTAAACCATTAAGACCTCATGGTACAAAATTCACTTATAAAGCTATTGAAATTCTTGAAGAGACAAATGCTTCTATTGGAAAAGTCCAACTCATAATTAATGGAAGAGGTAACCCGGGGCTTTCAATTACTTTAATGATAGATAATTTAGAAATAGATAATATGAATATAATTGAAGAAGAATTAAAAAATATTACTAATAATTTTGTTCAAGAAAAGAAATATGATATAACAGCTGTTTTTGAAAAAATTAAATTTAAAGAGGGTAGAGATTTCCTGAAATGGCTTGAAAAAAATGATTTTAGTAAACAAATGTATAGGAATCAATTCAGACAATATTAAGGGGATGATTTTTTGGCTAATGTAAAAACTTATGGGTTTGGTTTCAATCCAAAAGAGACTGAACATCATTTTTTATTAGAGCTAACAAAGGGAAATAAAAAAATTGTTGTTTATGAGAGATTTCATTGGGATGATGGGAAACAAGTGAGTGATATGGAAGATAAAGATATTAAAATATATTTAAAGAAAAATAAATGGAATAAAGTTAAAAATACTGTTAAGAGAGTATTTAATAGAAGATTGAGAGAAGAAGGTTTAGAGACAGGTGATTATAATGATCATCTAGTGCCCATTGAAAGATTATTTGGAAAAGAGTTAGTTCTTTTATTATGGGCTATAGAAGATGCTGAGGTTTCTGTAATTGATAGAGCAGTAAAAAATTGGTTAGGATTATCACCGGAAGAAAGATGGTGGTTATTTACTATGACAAATGCATCAACTGGACATTATAGTGACAAATTAGGATGGAGAGTTGCTTTAAGATACGCTCTAACAGAAAACCCAGTAGATAATAAATTAGCAGGTAGTTTTGTTCAAAGATTATTTTAAGAATTAAATTTTATTAAAGATAAACGAGGAGGATTAATTTGTTAGATTACAGTAAATCATTCATTGAAGTACAATTTCCAGTATCTAGAATCTCAAAAGAGAGTTATAAAGAGAGAAATGCGGTTGCAAGCCAAACATTAACAGGTTTAGGTAAATGGTGGGGAAGAAAACCACTTATTATGGTTAGATCAGCATTATTAGGAGTATTAATGCCAGTATCTGATGATTATTCAAAAGATCGAGAAATATTTTTGAAAATATTGACTATGGATGAAGAAGGGTTATTTTTAAGAAAAAAGAAACAGAAACCTATATCAAAGAAAAAATTATGGCAATTAACTTCTGAAGAAGAACATGAAGAATATTTTAGAGAAGGATCAACTTCTGAAAAGCCTAAATATCCTAAAGGTATGTCTAGAGAAAACAAGAAAGCTATGAAAGAAGAACTTCAGAGAATAGCTTTTAATAGATTATCTTATGATGAAAAGTTAGAATATTGTAAACGTCCTGAAGAAGTAAAATTAACTAATCAATCAGAGTGGGACAAAATTAATAATCATCTAGAAACTAATGCATCAAATTTACAAGAGTTAATTCAAGAATTAGGAAAAAAAAGGTTTAATCATAATCCTAAAATTGGAGATTGTTTTGCAGGGGGAGGTTCTATTCCTTTTGAAGCATCAAGAATGGGTGCCAATACTTTTGGCTCTGATTTAAGTCCAATTTCTGGCTTGTTAACATGGGCTTCTTTAAAAATAGTAGGAGCTTCTAGCAAAAAAGCTAAAGAATTTAAAAACTTTCAAAAAAAACTTTTTGATAATATTGAAAAAACAATTAATGAGTTGGGAATTGAAAGAAATGAAAAAGGACATAAAGCACATACTTATCTATATTGTAATGAAACTCGATGTCCTGAGTGTGGAATTAATGTTCCATTGTCTCCAACTTGGATATTAGAAAAAAGAAATAACTCAGTAGTAATTTTAGAAAAAAACAAAAACGAAAATAGATATCAATTTAAAGTGATTAATAATGCTAGTAAGTCTAAAAGAAAAGAGGCAGAGAATAAATCAACTATCAAAAATAATAAATTATACTGTCCAAATTGTAAGAGTAATATACCAGTTTCTGTTATTAGGGGAGACAAAAAGGTTGATAACAAAGTGGAATATGGTTTGAGTTTATGGGAAAAAAAGAAATATCTTCCTGAAAAAGATGATGTTTTTAACGAACGCTTATATGCAATAAGATATATTGATGAAAATGATAATATTTATTATACTTCTCCTACAAATAATGATATTAAAAGAGAAGAAAAAGTAAAAAAAATATTATTTGAGAATTATAAAGATTGGCTAAATAAAGGTTATATACCTTTAGATGAAATAAAAAAAGGTTATAATACCGACCAATTGATACGGGAAAGAGGTTGGAAATATTGGCATCAGTTATTTAATCCTAGACAATTGTTATATAACATTTTAGTTTTAAAAAATTTGTATAAAGAAAATTCTAAAGAGAAAATTGCTTTTGGTATATTGTGTCTAAATAAAATTTTAAATTGGAATTCAAAATTATCTAGATGGGATAATTCAGGTAGTCCTTCTGTTAAAGATACTTTTTATAATCAAGCCCTAAATACTATATTTAATTATTCAACTCGAGGTAGTGATAATTTAAGAAATGTATTTGAGATTGATTTTAAATTTCAAAATATCAATACAAATAACCAAGTTCAAGTGAAAGATGCTAGAAATATTAATAATTATAATGATATATGGATAACTGATCCTCCTTATGCTGATGCCGTCAATTATCATGAATTGTCTGAGTTTTTTCTCGCTTGGGATAAATCATTACTAAAAAAAGCTTTTCCCGAATGGTATACAGATTCAAAAAGAGTACTAGCAGTGAAAGGTACAGGTCAATCATTCAATAAAAGCATGATTGAGATTTATAAAAATTTAGCTGATAATATGCCAGATAATGGATATCAAGTTGTTATGTTTACACATCAAGATGTAAAAGTATGGTCAGAATTAACGATGATTTTATGGTCTGCTGGTTTAAAAGTTTCTTCTGCTTGGAATATATCTACTGAAACTGAATCAGGAGGTTTAAAAGAAGGAAATTATGTTAAAGGTACAGTACTATTAATCTTGCAAAAACAAACTTCTAATGATTTTGCTTTTCAAGATGAAGTCTATGATGAGATTCAAGTAGAAGTTAAAAAAATGATTGATTCAATGAAGGGTATTGATTATAAAGATTTACCAGATTTTAACGATGCTGATTATTTACTAGCTTCTTATGCTGCTGCTTTAAAAGTACTAACTAAATACAATGATATAGATGGAATAGATATTGATTATTGGCTTTCTGGTGATAGAAATGAGGAAAGTCCAGTTGAAAAGCTAATAAAGAGAGCACGTGATGTAGCCAATAGTTATTTAATACCAGAGGAGTTCGAAAAAAATCACTGGTACGAATTATCCAATGAAGAAAGGTATTATATTCGTGGTTTAGAGCTTGAAATGAATGATGAACATACAATTGGAGCCTTTCAAGAATTAGCAAAAGGATTTGGCGTTAAGGATTATAAAGATATGTTTCATAACTTTAAAGCTAATAATGTTAGGTTAAAAACTCCAACTGAATTTAAGATGAGTTATCTTGAAAATGAATTTAATCAAAATAATTTTAATGGATCGCTTATTAGACATTTACTAGTTGCAATATATGAGACTAGTAAAAACGACTCGACTGCTTCAGGGAGGACTTATCTAAAAGGAGTTTTCAATCAGAGTCAAGAGTATTGGTACAAAAAACCGATTATGAATGAAATACTATCTTTTATATCTAAAACAAAGATGGTAGATAACATGGATCACTGGTATGAAGAAGCGAAATATGCAAGGTTGCTTAGAGAATCATTAAAAAATGAAGGAGTTTAGTTATAACTATGATAAGAAGATATTCTTCAAGAAGGGAGTCTATATCAGATTCTCTACTAAATAAAAAGTTAAAAAATGCTAAATCATATGATAGGATTGCTGGTTATTTCAGTAGTTCTATCTTTGAGATAGCAGGAGAAGCTTTAGAATCTATAGAGGGAAAGATAAGAATTGTTTGTAATTCTGATTTATTACCCGAAGATGTAAGAAGAGCAAAAAACGCTCAAAAAGCAATAAGGCGTGAGTGGTGTAAGAGTCAACCTGAAAAATTAAAAAATAATGATGATCGCTTCAAAAAATTATATAAATATTTAGCATCTGATAAATTAGAAGTACGAGTGCTGCCTAATAAAAAATTCGGTTTAATCCATGGCAAAGCCGGTGTTATCAAACTAGAAGATGGAAATAAGACTTCGTTTTTAGGCAGTGTAAATGAATCTAAAGCAGGTTGGAAAATAAATTACGAGTTAGTATGGGAAGATGATTCTGAAGATGCAGTCGAATGGGTTCAAGAAGAATTTAATGCATTATGGAATAGCCCTTCTGCTATTAAATTACCTGATTTTATTATTAAAGATATTAAAAGAATTTCAGAAAGAGAAGTAATAGATGATATAGAGGAAGCAAAAGAAGAAGAAGATTTACCTGCTGCAGTAAGTATTGAAACCCCTATTTATAGAGAAAATTTAGGTTTATGGGAACATCAAAAGTACTTTGTTGATAAAGTATTTAAAGAGCACAAAAAACCATACAATGCTAGATATGTTTTGGCGGATCCTGTGGGTCTGGGTAAAACTCTACAGTTAGCATTAAGTGCTGAATTAATGGCTTTATATGGTAACAAGCCTGTTTTAATAATAGTACCTAAGACTCTTATG
>DATFJG010000059.1:0-12756 GCA_035269305.1 Clostridia bacterium | reverse complement strand
CTGGTATTACAAAAGCTGATCAGGGATCAATTCACATTAATGGCAAATGCATACAAAAAACACCTGTCCTTGCAAAAAAAGAGTTTGGATTTGTTCCAGACAACCCAAATGTTTTCTTAAGATTAAAAGGTATAGAGTATTTAAATTTCATGGCTGATGCCTATGGTGTTGATAAGGCTTTACGACTCAAAAGAATTAATGAATTATCTCAACGTTTTTCTATGACAAAGGTTTTATCAGATCAAATCAATGGCTATTCCCACGGTATGCGACAAAAAATTGTGATTATGGGAGTCTTGATTCACTCACCAAATGTGTGGATTCTTGATGAGCCTATGACAGGTTTAGATCCTAAGGCTTCACATTTATTGAAAGTAATGATGAAAGAACACACGAAAAATAATAAATCAGTATTCTTCTCCACCCATGTCTTAGAAGTCGCTGAAAAAATTTGTGACCGGGTAGCGATCATTAATCAAGGAAAGATTTTGTATGTTGGTAGTGTTGAAAACATTAAAGAGAAGTCTCAAGAAAATGAAGACCTTGAGAGTATATTTTTGGAGTTGACAAAAAATGAATAAATTTTATACTTTAACAAAAACATTAATTCAAACAAACAATTACTTAAATATTAAGGATTCAAATAATCCTAAAAAGACTTATTTTATAGTAGGACTTTTACTGCTAACAATAGCCCCTATTGTTTATGGGTTACTAAAATTTATACTCTCGTTCTACGATACATTAAGTATCATTGACCAACATGGGCTTATTCTGAGTTTAAGTTTTTCAAGTATTAGTCTATTGATTTTTTTCTCAAGTATCGTTACAGTTATGAGTGTTCTGTATTTTTCTATGGATCTTACAAGTTTATTGCCACTGCCTTTTTCATCAAGGACACTTATTGCTTCTAAATTTTTCGTTATGCTTATTTTTCAGTACCTGGTAGAAGTAATTTCTTTACTACCCATACTTATTGGTTTTGGAGTAAAAAATGGTATTAACTTATATTATGTATTTTACAGCATCATTAGTTTCATCACATTACCAATCATACCATTAACCACAGCATCAATAATAGTTATGGTGGTGATGCGTTTTGCAGCAATATCTAAAAATAAAGATCAGTTTAAAGTTTTGGGTGGTCTAATAGCTATTGGTTTATCTATTAGTCTATATATATTTGTTCAAGATGATTTAGGAAGTATCCAATCTTTATCATCAGTAGAAAATATTATTGCTATGGGAGATCATTCTTTAGTAGAACTCTCAAGCACTCTTTTTAAAACAACAAACCTATTAACTTCTGCTTTATTAAAAGAAACACTACTTGAAAATTTAGTACTTCTTTCTAAGGTTTTATTCTTTAACCTCATAACATTTGCTGTATTTTTAATCGTTGGTCAGTTAACCTACTTTAAAGGTGTTCTCGGTATTACAGAAACAGCCAGTAAAAATCAGGAAATTTCTCACAAAAAAATGAATAAGATTACGAGACAAAGGCCTATTCAGATCGCTTATATGTTAAAAGAGATTCGAAAGATTATACGAACGCCAGCTTACTTACTCAATTGTGTTCTGGGTAATTTTCTATGGATCTTATTAATCGGTATCGCTTATTTTACAACAGATGGTGTAGGGGAACAAATAGAGGCGTTTCTTCAAATTTTTGAAATAGTTCATACTGAACAATTAATAATTTTTAGTGGCTTTTTAATTGTCTTTCTATCAAGTGCCTTTAACAGTATTGTTCAGACCTCTATTTCTAGGGAAGGCACTGGCTTCATGGTTAATAAATATCTACCAATTAACTACAGTCATCAAATTCAAGGTAAGATCCTTTCAGGATTATTCTTTGCTGCCATTAATATACTTATATTATTATCAGTTTTAATAATTGTTTTTAAAGTAGAAATTTATCTCATCATTATATTCATTATCACTAGTATTTTAAGCATTCTATTCGTTTCATTTACCGGATTAATCATTGATTTATACAATCCAAAGTTAGATTGGTCAAGGGAGCAAAGTGCTGTGAAACAAAATATAAATGTAGTATTGTCTTTTATTCCGGTTTTATTGATTAGCGGTTTAGTAGCTTTCATAGCTTTTATCTTTAATATAACATTTTATTGGTTAATATTATTGATTATCATACTATTCCTTCTATTCGATTGGATACTTTATAAAATCCTTATGGATCAAGGCATTGAACTTTATGGAAAAATTTAAATTTAAAAAAATAAAAACTCTTCTAGTCATTAATTTATGACTTAGAAGAGTTCTCTATAATTTATTTTTTCTCCAATTTTTCTATAGCATGTAACATCTATTTATGGTAAGGTTCATTATTGATTATTTTAAAGGCTCTATAAACCTGTTCGATTAAAATCACTTGCATGAGTTGGTGTGGAAAGGTCATCTTAGAAAAAGAAATTGAGGTATTGGCTTTTTTTAAGACGGCCTTTGATAAACCATGGGAACCGCCAATGATAAATGTGATATTAGATTTTCCCTGTACCCTTAGTTTTCTGATTTTCTCAGCAAAGCTTTCAGAATCATAAGTTGTACCATTTAAATCTAAAGCCATCACATAATCTCTACTACTTAAGCGATTAATGATGTCTTCTCCTTCTTTTTCTTTTACTAACGCAATATCTTTCTCACTCATTTCTTTAGTGGTATGACCAGGTTTTAAATGAATATATTTTATCTTCGTGTAACGACTCAGTCTTTTAGCGTAATCTTTTATGGTTCCACGAAAAAATTTGTCCTTTACTTTACCAATACTTATGATTGTTATCTTAATTCAAATCACTGCTCCTACAAAAGAAAAAGTTTACTCGCATCTTTACGATGGGTCATATGTAAACTAACATCTTTCTCAATATCTATATTCCCGTCAATTAAAACATTTTTTACCGTTTCAAAGGCTAACTCAGGAAAGTTATTTTCTTTACTTAAGTGAGCCAATAGAATTTTCTTTGCGCGGCCAAATCGAATAACTTCTTTTGCTACACGTCCAGCTTCATCATTGGATAAATGGCCTTCCATACTTAAAACACGGCGTTTTAAAAAGTAAGGATATTTACCAGCTTTTAACATTTGAATGTCATGATTTGATTCAATAAAAAGCAAATCTGTATCTCTAATGGCTTCAATTACCTGATCTGGTGCATACCCTAAATCAGTTGCTAAAGCAATTCTTTTATTATTGTATTCAAAGGTATAACCTATGGGATCATTGGCATCATGAGAAATTGAATAGGTGTTAACGACAATGTCATCAATAGCAAAAGCTTCCTCATTTTTTATAATAATCACTTTTTCTTCATCTATTTTACCAATTTTATCTTTCATACCTATCCATGTTTTTTCATTAACGTATAAAGGCAATTGATAACGTCGCATAAGGACGCCAATACCTGATATATGATCGCTATGTTCATGGGTAACTAATAATGCTTTAATTTTTTCAAAATCTCTATCAATTGTCTTTAAAGCATTTTCAATGTACTTGCCACTCATGCCTGCATCAACTAACAAGGCACTTTTACCATTACCAATATATTGTGAATTACCGCGGCTACCACTAGCCAAGGAACAAAATTCTAAATGCATATTTTTCCTTTCTTATTGATCGATTGCCTCAATATAAACTTCACTACCATCACTTAACTCAAACTTATAAAAAGGAAATGCTTCACCGGATTGAATATTCTGTACAAAAACATCATTCTCTAAAACATACCCTAGTGCAATATTTTCTATCATTAAATCTTCTGATGTATTCATTTTGGTTTCAAACTTATAGACTGCCATTTCTAACGGGATGATTTGATTGCTTTCATGATCAGAAGCATCATGGCTTAACCATTTGCGTTCTAAGGAAATAACCTCACCATTAAAGAGCTCTAGCACCATATAAGACCTTTCTACAAATCGGTCGTCAACTACTTTCTTGTAACGAACAACAATATAGTCATCTTCTTTCTTTACTTCATCTAATATAACCGTTGAATCATACAAATTAACTGATTGAAGAAACGCCTTCCCAAAGGTAATGCCGTCTGCTTCAGACATCTCATTATCTCCTAAAAGAATACCTCTTCTAGCATATGTTAACACATTCTCTTCATTGATTTCAACATAATAATCTTTATTAATATATAAGGCATTATTTCTCATATAATTTCTACCAAGAAAATTTTTGATACTTTCTTCATCGTATTCTTTATAATTAACATAAAGCTTCGTTAATGATAAAGGAAATTCATAGTCTCGTTTCTCAAAGGTTACCCCTTTATTTTCTAATAGTGTTATGAGTTCTTCATTAATAGTGTTATGATCTTCTACTGGTTTTTCAATATAAAAATATAGTAAAAAAGCATTCACAATAACGAGTGTGATAATTAATATTGTTTTAGTTTTTGACCAATCCATTCATTTCACCTCATTATTTTTTTGAAATTATTTCTCCATCATATATATTAATATAATACGTTGTTTGACCAATACTTAATTGCCATACTGGAATGAGATGGTCAAAATTATCATTACTCATGAGATAATATTTTAACTCAATACTATCAATATTTTGTAAAATTTCATAAATATAAGCATCTATAGAAGTAAAATCTTCAATGCCTTCTGCTACGAGATAATCATTAATAATTACATCATAGTTCTCATTGATTATTTGATTAAAGGATAGAGCACTTTCCCATATATTTGATACACCAATTGAGTTAACAAAACTTTTATAGCTTCTTTTTAGATAGACTAGTTGAGAGCCATTAAACTCAACAATAAAAGCACTGCTTTTATTATCATCTAAAACAATATCATAACCACCATAAGAGTAGTTAAACTCATACCGATTAATATTTTTACCGTTTTTTTCATAGTAATAATGATTTGAAAGGTACATATTCGTTGGTGGATTATTGATTGTTGAAATCGCATTGATACTTCTGTTTAGTCCATTCTCAAATGTTAATGTTTCTTTGTTCTCATTATATTTTGCAGTATATTCAAAAAAACCATCATGGTCGATCTTTAAGGCTTTTTCACCATAGCCTGTCATATAGATAATATTTCCATTGTGGTCAATAACTTTTCGAATAAAGCTTTTACCTAATATTCTATTAGCATAGTTTAATAAGATTGAATCTTCAACGGATTGAATGTCTACTTCATCTACAACTTCAATTACAGGGATATCAGATATCTTAACAATTGGTATTAAATGATTGTTAAATCTAAAGGTTTCAGCTTCAGGAGCTAACTGATTCTTTAATGAGTAAACATCTTCTAATCGTCGATACTCCAAATAAGATAACTCAATGGCATCAATCACTTTTGAAAAATCAGAAAAATCACTGTTACTATCTAATGCATAAAATCCATCACTCACTTCAAATAAAATTCTACCATTGGTTAAAACAATTATTTCTTTGATTTTAAAATCCGACTCGAAATTTTGATCTGTACCTTTAATTAAAGTTAAAAAATGATGAAAAAACATTTCATAGGGTAGGGCCATACGTATGCCACGTAATTTAATGCCATCTTGCCATTCACTATAAGAAATACTTCTTAAAGAATCATCTGAAAGATCTTCCTTAAAAATATTTTTCAGGCTTTCTCTAATATCTTTTCTAAGGGAGTAATTATACTCCACTGTATGCAAACTACCCCCAAAATTAATAAAATAACTTTGAGGGCTAAAATAATCTTCTATATTATTGTCTTTTTCCTTCCAAACAGTATAATCAGTATTTACTGTTTGGCTTTGAGATTCTATTCTTGTAAATATTTGGCTTGTAAGAAACAAGCTGCTAATCAGTAATGAAAATAGTAAAAGACTTTTTATTGATTCCTTCGATTTCATTATTCCTCCAATTCATCTAAATTCATTGGTTGAATGAGTTTAATTTCCTTTTCTATCAATACGTCTTCTGCTACTTCATCTCGTGGACCAATGTTTAAATCAAAACGCTCTAAAGAAGTAAATTCATCTTCATTCTTTAATTCAACTACCATTTCATAAGAGCCATATTTAATGTTCTCAATTGTTTTTTCATAATACGGCATAACACCTTCAGATTGAATTGGGTCTCTATCTAAAACACTTACTTTAAACAGCTCATCATATGCTTTCTTACTTTCCTTTAAAGCACTACGTTTTTCACGATAAGCTACTCGAATGCTTTCATAAGATTCTGGTAAAAGAACTAAAGTGTCTTCAGAACCAGCATTATTTTTTATAACTTCTACTTCCTTCTGAACAGAAATATATTTTTTATAAGTTATTTGCTCTTCTAAATAATCTTCTACATATTCTTTAATAGTTTCTTCAATTTTATTTCTTAATGTATTAAAACTTGCTTTATTTTCATCAGTTATATCATCGGATTCTACATACCCTCTAATTTCTAAAACACGTTGAGTTAAATTGTTAATAAACTCTTCTTGCTCCATTTCATTAGAAAGTATTTTATCCAAGAATATTGTATCCATTACTGGTACAATTTTATTAATGGTTAAGTATAAATCTGCTTTTTCTTTAATATTAAAACTCACAAAAAAATTGTTTCTCACTTCAATATTAGTATCTTCTTCTATTGAAGGGTTTATTATTTCTATATATTGGTTAAGGTCATTTGTTGGTATAACTTCTGACCCGTAAACTGGTACAGAAATCATAACAACCAATAAGACCATTACAATTATTTTTCTTAAATACTCCATAACTTCCTCCTAGTTTTCCCTATAGACCTATTATAATACATAAATATTACAATAACATTACAGGGCTTTTAAAAGAGAGTTACAGATTAACTATTTTGGAACTTTTATAACAGCAGTTGTTCCCTCATTTAATGTAGATTCAATAATTATAACACCACCATGTAACTCAATAATTTCTTTAGCTATTGATAATCCGAGTCCTGTACCGCCAAGTTTTCTGCTTCGAGCTTTGTTCACTCGATAAAAACGATCAAATATATATTTCAATTCATTTTCAGGGATCCCTATACCATCATCAATTACCTTAATGATAAAAAATTCTTCATCTTCTTCAAGTATAATATCAATAATACCAGCTTCTGGTGTATATTTAATGGCGTTAGAGATAATATTAATCATTACTTGCTCCATCCGATCATAATCAAATTGACCAATGGTTTCATTGACTTTCCTTTTTAAATCAATGCGTTGATTCTTTATTTCATAACTTGGTCGAAGTTTTAATAAAATGTTTTCAACTAAGACCAACCAATCATTGTTTTCAATGCGTACATCGGCAAAGGAGGCATCAAAGTTTGATAACTGTAGTAAGTCTCTTACCAATCGGTCCATTCGATCAGCTTCTGAATTAATAACAGTTAAAAACTTCTTTGTTATTTCTTGATCATAAACGTCATCTATTAATGTTTCTGAATAACTCTTAATACTCGTTAATGGCGTTTTAAGTTCATGTGAAACATTGGCTACAAATTCCTTTCGCATGCGATCAAGTTTTTCCCTTTCAGTAATATCTCTTATAACGAAAACTATACCAATATTATTTTCTGAATCGTCTTCAAAGGGTAAGTAATCAATCTTAAGAATACTCTCACCAATTTGAATGTTTTGAATGCCAACATAGGTTTCGTTTTCAAGTATCTCATCAATATTTAAAACTTCATTAATTTGATTAAATAACCGTCGTGATTCATCAATTTTAAGAAGGATTCTTGCCTTAGCATTAATATGAATGATTTGTCCTTCTAAATCAATAGCAATTAAGCCATCATTCATATACTCTATAATGGTTTCCATCTTATTTTTTTCTTTAAAAACTTCATTAATATTGTATCTTAATTTATCCGTTAATACGTTGAATATTCTAGCCAAGTCACCAATTTCATCACCTGACTTTACATCTACTTTATTAGAGAAATCCCCTTCCCCTAAAAGCAAGGCTTTTCTAGCAATATCTTCTATTGGCTCTGAAATAGTTTTAGCGATTAAAAAACTAATAAATACCGTAAATAGAGAGGCTAGTAAAATCGCTCGAACAATAATCATTGTTGTTTTACTTAAAGTTGTATAAATAGCATCTAGATTATGTCTTATAAATAAAATCCCAACAGTACTTTCATCAATTCGTATGGGCATGGATTGATCCATGGTTCTTACATCATAATTCTTAATAGCAGCAATAGCTGTTTCTGATTTTCCATTTCTAGCAGCAATTAACAGATTAAGATCTAATATATTCGAAGCAATATTGGATTGGGTTTCTGTACTTGAAGCAACAATTTGGTCCTGATTATTAACGACATATATTTCTTCATCAAAACCTAACCCTTGATGGGTTTCAATAATTTGTTGGATCTCATCAGGATTAAAGGTTTCTAACGCTTCAATTTTTGGTAAAATCAGTTGACTTAAATCATTAAGTTTATTCTCAACAGTTCCTAAATGATAATCTTCAAAGGCTTGAACAATAAAAATACCAGCAGTAATTAATGCTACGAAAATTAAAATAAAATAGATAATCGTAAATCGCCATTTAATACTACTAAACATATCTATTATCCTTTCTTGAAATAATACCCGACACCTCTTTTAGTCATTACGTACTTTGGAGAGGAGGACTCATCTTCAATTTTTTCTCTTAAACGTCGAATCGTTACATCAACGGTACGGATATCACCATAGTACTCATAACCCCATACTTCTTTTAATAACTGTTCTCTTGAAAAAATTTGGTTAGGTTTCGCACTTAAAAACTTTAAAAGTTCAAACTCTCTTAATGTTAATTCTATAATTTCTGATTTTTTCTTTACTTCATATTTATCAAAGTTAATGTATAGATCCCCTGATTTTACAATCGTATCAACGGCATCATCACTTTTAACTACTAAATCTAGCCGTCTTAAATTGGCCTTTACTCGTGCCAGTAATTCTCTCACACCAAAGGGTTTTGTCATATAATCATCAGCACCAAGTTCAAGTCCTAATACTTTATCTGCTTCATCTTCTTTGGCTGTTAACATAATAATTGGCATATTAAAGCTTTCTCTAATTTTTTCGCAAACTTTAAACCCATTCATCTTCGGTAACATAATATCTAGGAGAATAAGATCCGGCTCTACAGTATAGGCCTTTGATAATGCTTCATCACCATCTCTTGCAACAGCAACAGTATAACCTTCTTTCACCAAGTTAAATTTAATAATATCAACGATTGCATCTTCATCATCAACAACTAAGATTTTTTTACTCATACTTTTTCCTCCTTGTTAAAAAAAGTGAGTCTCATAGACTCACTCGATTTTAATAGTAATTGTACAAATTAATGTATGAACTTGGGTTAACATCATTGCCTAATTTTCTAATTTCAAAATGTACATGGTTTCCAGTGGAAGTACCTGTTGAACCAACTTTACCAACGGTTTTACCTTTATAAATTTTCTCCCCAACACTTACGTTAATTGAACTCATATGTGCATAAAGTGAAGATAAATTGCCACCGTGGTCAACAATAACACACTTACCATAGCCTGATTTCCAACCAGCAAAAATTACTTTACCGCCATCTGAGGCCAATACTGGTGTGCCATAAGGTGCAGCAATATCTACTCCTGAGTGTTTTTTATAAATACGATAGACAGGATGATATCTTGAACCATAGCCAGAGGTAATTGTTCCCCTGTTTAGAGGCTTGGAAAAAGTTCCCGTACCAATGCGTGGTGGTGGATTTTTCGTTCCTTTATAAACTACTTTGGTTACTGGTTCAGAAACAATGCTTTCATCTAAGATTACTTTGCCTAGCTCTTTACCATCTCTCTTCACAAGCTCAGCTGTAATCTCTTTTGATCCATAGATACCATAATTCTTAATTCGGTACTCATCTTTATACAAACTTGAATTGTCTTCATAGACTACATCAAACTCAATTTTTTGATCATATATTACATTTTCTACTGTACAAACATTAATTAATGGCTCAGGAACAATTAGACTGACTTCCTGGCCTATTTGTAAACGCTCTGGTTTAATATCAGGATTTGCTTTAATTAGATTATCTACGGAAATACCGTACTCTTCAGCTAAAACCCAATAGTTTTCACCTTTTTCAATTTTATGTTTCCGTTCTTCATCTGTTCCTTTTAAGATAAACTCTAGCCCATCTTCAGGGGTTTTAATCTTCTTAAGAATTGAAGCATTTTTTAAAACTTTTTTAATTTCTACTTTTTCCTCAAAGTATAAATCAATAATTTCCGTATTTTCATCTTCAGGAATATAAAAATCTTCTAAAGTATTAAGTACATCTTCAGCTTCTTTTTTACTCCTAAAATACATCTTCTCTTGATCATTAATCACAAGAGCATATACCGGTAATGTTGTTGCATCAATAGCCTTTGCATCAACATAGGGTGTTTCAACCATGGAAGACTTATATTCATTTGTTGTAGGTGTAGCTACACTTTCTTCTGTATTTGTTTCCGATTGTGTTTCTGTTTTTTCGATAATTATTTTGTCTTCTTCATCAATCGTATCACTTGCTTTTACAAAACCACTAAAACTTGCTAACAATACCATACTCACAAGTAATGAGGCTGAAATAAGTAAAAATTCCTTCGATTTTATTTTATGGCGATTCTTATAAAATGGCTTAATGATCTTTGCTAAAAGCCAAGCGAAATGGTTCGTCAATTTTTCCTTCATATAAGCTCCTTCTTTTTGTCTACACTCTGAACTTATTATACCATAAACTTACACAATAATTAAATGGATTTTTAAAATTGTTTTAAATTTCCTAATCAGATGATATAATAGTGAATACAGTAGTCTTTTGGAGGTAAAAAAATGGGGTTTTTTAAGCAAGTTGTTAATCTGGATTTAGGAGAAATAGCAATTGAAAATATATTTATTAATGACTTTATGCCAATGGCCAATGGTACCTTTGTTAAGGTATATCTCATTGGTTATAAATATGCAACGGATGCCATGGAAGTTAGTAATAATACCATTGCAAAACACTTAAATATTTCTAATGAAGATGTTGTAAATGCATGGAAATTTTGGGAAGAAAAAGGTATCATTAAAATACATGAAAATAATTTGGAGAAGGATCCATCGGATTTCGATGTTGAATTCTTTTCATTACGTCAGCTATATATAGAAAATAATTTTTCAACGAAAAAACAGCGGGTCTCATCTGAGCAAAGGTATACACGGAACCAAGATGTTCTACTTGCTATGGAAGAGAACGATCATATTCGAAAGATGTTTAGAGCGTTAAATGAAACCATCCATCGGGAGTTGCAACCCCCTGAAAAACTTAAAGTTCTAAACATTATTGAACGATACAATATGGATCCTAAAGTAATTATACAAGCCTTTAAGTATTCTGTTGAAAAGAAAAACAATAAAAACATTAACTATATTTCAGCAATTTTAAGAAATTGGTATGATGATGGTATTGTAACTTTTAGAGATCTTGAAGAACACTTTAATAAGAACACAGAACGGTATCAGTTTTATAAAAAAGTCTATTTAACTTTAGGTTATAGTAATAGTCTGGTCAGTGCTGGCGATAAAGAAGTCATTGATAAGTGGCTAGATGTTTACAATCTAGATGAACCATTGATTATTGATATATTGAAGGAAGCTTCAAAGAAAACCTCAAACATTAATATTAATTATGTGGATAGCTTTGTAACAAATGCTTATGAAAATGATATTGATAGCATTGAAGCCTTTGATCAGCAGGATAAAAAGAAACGTAAAAAGAAAAAGAAAAGCAAAAATGCTTTTCATAACTTTCAAACCAATAGTAAAGAATATACTAATGATGAACTATTAAAGCAACTAGGCCTTAAGGATTAGTGATCAGTAAATGAAAACAAAAGGAATTAATAAAATTTTAGTTGAATACCAGCAAAAAAGAGATGCACATAAGGAGCAATTAAAAGAAAGAAAAAAGAGGCTTTATCGTAAAATCCCTCGATTAAAAGCAATTGATAATCAAATAAGGATTCATTCTCTAAAGACAAATAAGTTTATTATTAATAATCCTGAGAACATTGAACAGGAAATAGAGAAACTTAAAACCTTTATTGGTGAATTGAAAAAGGAAAAAGCTTATATACTAACAGAAAATAATATTCCTTTAGATTATTTAACCATGGATTATGACTGTAAAAAGTGTCAAGATACTGGTTTTTTAGACAATGGAAAAAAATGTAAGTGTTTTAAACAGAAAATTATTAACCATTATTATAAAATGTCTAACTTACAACATAAATTAGATACTGAAAATTTTCAAAACTTTAATATTGATATTTTCTCTGATCAACCCATTGACGGTCAAAGTAAAACACAAAAAGAGAATATTAAAGAAATCTTATCAAAGGCAGAAGCCTTTGCATTTTCTTTTGATTCTCCAAAGGTAAATAATCTATTACTAACAGGCCCGCCGGGTCAAGGCAAAACTTATTTATGTAATTGTATTGCATCTGCTTTAATTTCTAGGGGAAATTTAGTAATTTATCAAACGGCTTTTAAGTTGATTGAAATCATTGAAAATGCTCGTTTTAATAAAAACAGTTTTTCCAGTGAAGACGATAGCTATCAAATGCTTTTTAATGCAGATCTACTCATTATTGATGATTTAGGAACTGAGTTTATTAATACCTTTACTAACGTAGAAATGTTCAATATTATTAACAGTCGTTTGAATCAAAATAAAAAAAC
>DATFJG010000058.1:0-21292 GCA_035269305.1 Clostridia bacterium | reverse complement strand
GTTAACTGTATATAATTCTTCATTAACAGATTGTAACTCTTCATTAGTACTTTGTAATTCTTCATTAGACGCAACAAGTTCTTCATTGGAAGATTGGAGTTCTTCATTAGAAGTTTCTAATTCTTCAATGGTTGCTTGTAAACCTTCTCTTGCTTGTTGTAACTCAGTCTCTAAAGTTTCAATTCGGTCTTTTTCATCTTCTGTCATGTTAATTTCAATTGGCTCTTTCTTATCATGGGTTTTCCCTTCTAAAAAAGAGATGTAAAAATAATCATTATGATTTACCTGGATAATTTCCCCTTTAATAGATATTACAGGATTTTTTTCATCTAATCCTTCTATATTATTTAACACAAGGCTTTCTCTTGTTACTTTTAATCTTCTCATGATATTTTTTACAAATAAGCCTAAACCTTTAGATATATTGGATGTTAGTTTATTTGAGAATCTACCGGACTGAATCTTCATATACTTAGAAACATCACCCAATACTTGAATTATATTGTCGTCTTCATCAACAATTACTGACGGTGGCCCGTTGATTAACAAAACTTTTAACAGAAGTTTCTCATACCACATGGATTGATCAGATTTAACAGCTCTTCGTTCATAAGTTTTTAAATGACTTATATTACTTGATACATGAAGTTTCTCACTAATCGATGGTTGATAACCCTTTTTAAACTTAAAGATTTTCCATTTATTATCAATTATTTCGAAAGCTTCAGAAATCTTACCTAAGGATTCGCTATTACCTAAAAAAAGATAGCCTTTATCTCTTAATGAGTAATAAAAACCCCTTAAAATTTCCTGCTGGTACTCACTTTTAAAATATATGAATAAATTTCTACAAGATAATAGATCCAGCCGTGAAAAAGGTGGATCATTAAGTAAATTGTGTTTTGCAAATACTACTTTTTTACGAATAAACTCATTCACTCGGTAACCATTTTCATTTTTAACAAAATACTTTGAAATAATTTCTGCATCTAAATCAGCGATAATACTTTCTGGATATAAACCTGAACCGGCGACTTCTAAAGCGGCTTCATCTATATCTGTAGCAAAACATTTAATATCACAATTGATGCTATTAGCACTTAAGTATTCACTAATCATTATTGTCAATGAATAGGCTTCTTCTCCCGTCGAACAACCAGCAGACCATATTCTTATCTCTTTTTTACTATAATCTAAATTTGGAAGCACATTTTTTCTTAATGAATCATAAGCTTCTTTGTTTCTGAAAAAATTTGTTACACCAATTAGCATTTCTTTAAATAACGTTTCTTTTTCTTCATCTGATTCAGAAAGAAACTCAATATATTCGGGAATTGAATGACACTTATTAATCACTACTCGACGATCAATTCTTCTAATCATAGTACTTTTTTTATATTTAGAAAAATCTACTGAAGCATGATTCCTTAATAACAAATTAATTTTTGTTAAATCATCTAAATTTTCGTTTTCACTTTCACTTTCTTCAAGAAATGCTTTTCTTAACGAAGGATAGTTTACAAATTCTACTAGTTTTTCTGGCATTTGCTCTGGTGGAAGAATATAATCGACTACTCCAGTATTAATTGAGCTTTTTGGCATCCCATCAAACTTTGCACTTTTTTGATCCTGTGCTATAACCAGTCCCCCCGTACCTTTTATAGCTTTTACCCCTAAAGTGCCATCACTACCGGTACCAGATAGTATAATCCCAATTGCATTTTCTCCTTGATCCTTTGCCAAGGAACGAAAAAAGTAATCAATTGGTAATGCAATATGATGTTTTTGTTGTTTCTGCTTTTCAAGGAATAATTTCCCATGGAAAATAGATAAGTTTGTTCTTGGAGGAATTAGATAGATATTATTTGGCAAGGCTTCCATACGCTCCTCGGCTATATGTATTTCCATTTTTGTATGTCTAGCCAATAATTCATTCATTAAACTCTTATAGTCAGGTGATAAATGTTGAATTACAATAAATACTAGCCCAGTATCTGAGGGTATGTTTTTAAAAAATTTTTCCAAGGATTCAAGACCCCCAGCAGAAGCGCCTAAACCTACATAATATAAATTTTCCTTCATAAGTTAATCATTTTCCTTCCTCTAATTTAGCAGTAATATCACTTTTTAAATAACTTTGAAGCCCTTGATAGAAAAAATTCCAGACATCTTTTATATATTGTTCAAAATTTTCTTCATCATCGTAGAGTAAATAACCATCTAAGAGACCATAGATTAAACTACCATAGGATATGATAATAGAATTATGATGTTTTTTTAAATCTGGTCGTTCTTCTAATATTTCTAATAATATCTCCCTTAGTCTTTTGTTAAAAGGGGCCTCGTTTATTTTAATAGTTTCTTTTGTTATTCTGAGAAGTGTTGGATTTTCAATGACTAATAATCTTTTCCAAAATTTTAACTTTTGTGGATTCTCAAAAGATGCAATATAAAACATGAATATTTTTTCTAATTGTTCGATTTTAGGTAACTTTTTACAAGAATCTAGATACAATAGTTGTTCATTATAATGTGCTTTTATCTTTCGTTCTATCATTTTAAGAAACAATTCTTCTTTACTATCGAAATAATTGTAAAGGGACTGTTTCTTTAATCCTAAAACCTCCACAATATCACTTAAAGATGCACTGTATCCTTTTTCAGAAAACTCTTCGTATGCCGCTTGAATAATCTCTTTTCTCATAAATGATACCGCCCTTTTTTATTTTATAAAACCACACCAACTAAAATAATTGAATCATTTATTTTCTTTGATTTTCACCACTACCTGATTTCCTTTCTTGTTATAATAGATTTGCGAAACAAAATTCTTAACAATATATATTCCTCTCCCACAGGGTTTATGAATATTTTTCTTTAAATCACATGCATTAACATTTAATTTCTCTTGAACATTAAACCCTTCACCTTGATCTTTTACTCGCATAACAATACTATGGCTATACAACTTAATTATAATCTCAATCGGCTTTTCCGAATATTTAATCCCATTATTATAAAGTTCGTAAAGTACTACGATGATTTCAAACCCATCATAAAATCTGTCATCACACCACTTTTCAAGATGTGCCTTAATCTCTTCTATTATTTCATTATCAACATTTTTATAAACTTTCTTTTCAATTAACATCAGTCCCTCCTATACTTCCGAATCTAATATGGGCCAATGATAGATCATCTTCAATATAGTCTTTACTCATGAGTTCATTTTTTATTTTTGAAAATTTTAGTGTTTTGCCATCATAAAATATATCTTGATAAATTTTAGGTGTAATTTCTTCATAATTATCTATATAGTGTTCTAATAATCCATCAGAATACAATAGCAGATCAAATGTGCCGTTGATGGGTAGTACGATACTTTTATAAGAAAGATTATCTCTTACACCTAAGAGCAATGTATTTCTTCTCAACTCAGTCAGCTTTAAGGTTTCCTTATCAAATACTAATCCACTCGGGTGTCCTGCATTTATATACTCTAGATAAGAGTTTTCCAAGTTAATTAGACAAAAAATTCCAGAAATCAATTTAACAATATCTGATTTTTTGTTAAAATCCGTTAAGTAATTATTTATTCTTTCCGTTAATGTCCCGAGTGCTTCAACGGCCTTATATTCTTTTATAAAACTAATGATTGTCATTAATATCAATGTAGAAGATAAATCATGACCTGTAACATCTATTAATGCTGTAAAATATTTCTTTTTACCAATCTGATTGAACCAAATAAAATCTCCGCCAAGCTCATTCATATATTTCACAAAATAGTTGAATTTAATATGAGAATTCTGAAAAGCATTGGGAGCACTTGTGCTTAGAACACTTTTAGCCAATGACATACTTAGCCGAACTTTATTTTCTAAAAACCTTTTTTTTGTAATATTATGTCCAATCTTCAAATACTTTCTACTACTTAAATCAATAGGATAAACTGTAGCTTTTTCATAAACTAAATTGCCTGATTTTGATAAGTTTATAAAATTGCCATGCCAAATATCCCCTCGTGTAATTGTGCGCCAAAGTTCCTTATAGAAACCAGCCGTATGTCCATCGGATTTTAAAACCCTTGGATTCTTATCGATGACTTCATTAAGCTCATAGCCTGAAGTTTTTAAAAACCCTTTATTTACATATTCTAAAATGCCTTGATCATTTGTTATAGCAATACTATCTTCAATTGAATCTAAAATAATATCTAATAATTGATCAGTATCGTCTTCACTGATTAATTTTACGAGAGCCCATAGTTTACGTTCCAATGATTTAGGAATGAAATGACTATGAAATATATCAAAAACTTTGTTTTCATACAATCCTTTAATAAATTGAAAATTATAATCTTCCTGATCTAATAGATACATTATATATTTTGTTTTATTATTAATTTTACTGAGGCCAAGCGTTGAATAATAATTTTTGTCAATAATAACAATGTCTATTTCCTCTAAAGCTTCTAGTTCAATACTATATTCTATTTCTATTGGAATATTATTCTCTTGGATTAATTGAGTCAACCTTTCATTGAAAGTTCTATTCTTAGATAATAACTTTGTTCTTATTTTTAAATTTTTTTTCATAATGAAATTCCTAATTTGATATCTATTATCGTATCTAACATTGTTATTTCAAATATTTTATATACTTCTTTTTTTACATTTATTATTTTTAAACCTATCCCTTTTTTATCCAAGGTGTTTAAAATATCTACAATCCACGAGATCCCTTCTGAATCCATGAAATTAACTTTTGAGAAATCCAAAATTAATATAGATTGATCTATATTGTCTAAATTTAACTCTTGATTAATTCTATTAATCATTGATGAAATTATCTTTTCTTGCTGAATTTGATAAATCATAGACCCCACCACTTTCGAATACGACTACTTTAGCTTTCATTATGGATCATAATGACTTATTGCTATAATTTTTTCGAACTAATAAATTTTATTACTAGATGTCCAAAACTATTTGTAAAATATATGTAATATACCCATTCATAAAATTAAAAGATCTAATGGGATGCTGATTAAAATTATCTATGTAGTACTTCAGATGGCAGATCCAAATATTAACGAACGTTCGTCAATTCATGAAATAAAAAAATAAATCTATTTATACTGTTATACTTTGGTAATTTTATAACAATTCAATGCTTCTATTATTATTATACATTCCACAACTCACAAATAAATTACAAAACTTACAAAAATAAGTCTTTTTGAGATTTTTCTTTAATATCAAGAAGATTGATCTTATCAATCATGTCATTATTTACATAAAACTTACGTAATTTTGAAGTGAAATGATTATTCAGTTTGTCTAGTTTTTCCTTATCATATAAACTCCATTGGTAGTCTTTAAAACCAAAGATACGCCCAGTATAAATTTTAGTAATTCTTTCATGAATATCTAGATTACTCGCAGAAATCTCATCATTTTTATATGCCTTTGAGTAACTTAAATAAGTTTCATAATCGAAATACGTTTCAGAAATTATAAGTTTATAAATCCCATTTTGGCTGTCAACTTTATATGGTAAGTTATATTTATCAAATGTTTTTCTCATCCGATGAATGGTTGAATATAAATTTTGTAATGGATCCTTTACTTCATTAATATCCCATAGTTCATGGGTTAATTGCCAACGGTCGATTCCATTTTCTCTATGCATCAATAGTAACGCAAATAATTCCTCAACTTTTAAAGTTTGCCAATTTACTCTTTTATCATTTTGATTAATTACTGTGAATTGTCCAAGAACGAATATTCTATTTTCTTTTGAATCCACTGCTTGTTGAATGATTTTAAACCTTAAGGCTCTTTTTAGAATAGCTTCTAGATCTTCCTTAGATGCAGGTTTCATAATATAATGTAAGGCATCTAATTTAAATGCTTCTACGGCATATTTCTGATAAGCAGTTAAAAAAACAAACTTAATATTATCATTTTTTATTGATATTTTTGTTGCTAATTCAATTCCTGACATCACTGGCATTTCAATATCAGTTATTACTACATCAGGTTCTAAAACCAATATCTGTTCGTAGGCATCAATTGTATTTGAAAATTCACCTAAGACTTTAAAGCCATCAATCTTTGAAACTTTCTTCCCTATTGACTCTAATATTTGCTTTTCATCATCAACTATAATAACTTCTAACATCTAAAAATCTCTCCATTCTGATTTCATTTTATCTGATTTTCGGTACCTTAAACTTTACTTCCGTTCTTCCAATACTGGATTCAATTCTTAACTCTTCATTGTATAAAAAATTTAGTCGTCTATTGATATTCTTTAATCCAATTTTAGTTGAAAAGGTTTCCCTATTATTATTGAAACCTACGCCATTATCTACAATACTAATTACAATATTTTCATCTATTTCCATTATTTTTAACTGTACTTTGCCACCTTCTATTTTCCTCAGTACACCATGAACTAATGCATTTTCAATTAAGGGTTGAATCATTAATTGAGGTATCTTATAATCAAACAATTCTATATCACATTTAACTTCATATTCTAACCTTTCCTCAAACCGTTGCTTTTGAATGAATAGATAAGTATCTATTAATTGTAATTCACTTCTTATTTTTACTAATTCATTTTCTGGAGAAAACTCATAACTATTTTTTAAATAGTCTGACAATTTTTTAATCAATAGACAAGCTTTATCCTTATTTGTCTCGCATAAACTAATAATAGTGCTCAAAGTGTTAAATAGAAAATGAGGTTTAATCTGAGCCTGTAGAGAATCTAATTGATACTTTTCACTTCTTTCAATAGTTTTAACTAAATCCTTGTTCATTTTCTTAAGCTTATGATTTGATTCCTCATTTTTCTTGTCAACTAAATAGATATTATAAAGTAATAAGATCATCAAAAACAAACTATAAAATAGTATTGATGGAAATGCAACTTTCGCTTCTGTTATAACTCCCATATAATAGAGGGTTAGTTCAATATTAAAAATAATGAAATTGATAATACCTATTAACAACAAAGACTTTTGAATACATTCTTCTTGTTCTTTTTCTTTGATAAATACAATGGCTATTCTAATAGCAATTAACATAAAAATAAGATTATTCGCTATCAAGAAAAATTTAGAAATCAGCAGACTAAATTTGAAACTAGTCAACAATACTAATAATAAATACGTATAATAAAATAAGTTAAAAATAAACCATATTTTCGAGTTAAAGACTTGTATGTTGGTTTTTCTCACCATTAATCCTACTAACGTACTTAATACTCCAATTGAAATAAATAGTACTCTTAAGGCCAGTTCAAACTCTAAAATGGGAAAGATAATATGTAAAATTTTATGACTTAATAAACCATTAATAATAATAATAAAAATACTACTACAACCAAGAACAAAACTAAACTGTCTAATTTTTTCATTTTTAGTAACTATAATTCTAATCAGCCAATAAATAAGTGCTATAATAAAAATAAAAGCAAGCATCATCGCTTCAAATAATAAATTCCGCAAGAATTTGTTATGCATTTTCTCCTGAGACGCAAAGAATATTTTCCCTATGATACCACCTGACGGATATTCATAATTTGAAACTTGAATGATTATTTCTGAAGTACTATCACCTATCTCAAAATAGGCAACTCTAGGGACGTTTCTTGCGTCACTACCTTCTTTCCCCTCAGAAACCTTCCCATTAGTAAACAAAACTTTATCATCAACTATAACCTTACTTGCACTTCTAATATCATGAACTTCTATTGCATATTTCTCACCTATAGGCAAATTCTTTAGAACGAGTTTATAGGTTCCATATTCTATTTCTTTACTTTCTTTTGCCCATGGGCTTGGTACTTTTATTAAGTAACTCTCATCAATCTTTTCATTAAAAGAGTCACTATTATGTAACTTCCCATCAATAATTGCCCATTCACCACTTAAACTGTATATCCTATTTTCATCAAATGCTATAGAAGAAAAATCTAGAATACCATTTTCAGCCTGCAAAGTCGTAATATCCTCCATTGATAAAATCCATATCAACATCAACACTATAAAAAATAGTGACAAAAAAATAAATGTTTTTCTATTTTTGATAATTCTCCACCTACTTCTATTCAAACGCTACTTTTATCCACTTGTATTTTATCAAAAAACACTAACAGATAACTAACATAGTGTGTCTGATTAATGAATATCCGAATAAAATTTAAATTAAAATAATCTATTAAAAGGTTAGGTCTTAGAAAAGCATAACTGAAAAGATTATATGATGGAACCCAATGACTTTCTGTTTGTTAAAAATTCTAAATGACGTAATTTTAAAAAAAAGTTTTCTTTATAATATTATTACCTAATCACTGGTTAGTCAAACACTTATTTTTCAAAAATCATAAAAAAAACACAGTAGATATAAATACCGTGTCAACTGCTTTTGATAGATTTTTCCAAAAATACTTAAAAAGCAATTATTCTAAACTAAAAACTTTATTTTTTCCAGATTTTTTTGCTTCATACATAGCTATATCTGTTCTCTTATAAAAAGTTGCGAAGGACTCATCTAATTTTAACTCTGTTATGCCAATACTAAAAGTTATTGAATTGATAACTTTATCTAAGTTGATTTTCCGAATAGAACTTTGAAGCCTTTCAGCAAAAATTTTTCCTTTTTCTAATGATGTTTGGGTCAAAATAATTGCAAACTCATCACCGCCTATTCTGGCAGCTAATTCTCCTTTTCTTATTTCATTGGCTATTAGATTCCCTACTGTTTTCAAGACGCGATCACCTGCATCATGTCCAAAAGTATCATTGACTGCTTTAAAATTATCTATATCGCACATAACTAAAGTCAAAGGATTTTGATATCTATTAGCTGTAGCCATCTCTTTTTGAATAAATTCCATAAAATGCCTTCGATTACTTAAACCGGTTAATTTATCAATGCGCAATAAGTTTTCGATTCTTTCATTAGCTTTTTTCAATTCTATATTCTTCTTACTTAAATCCCTAGATAAATTAGATAATTGATTCGTCAATAATGACATATTATTCATGATTTCATCACTGTCATGAAGATTTTTTTTCCCAATTAAACAATATATTTCTTCTATTTTATACACATGGCCATCATACGAATTATTAATAGGATTTCTTGTGTACTTTTCATTCAGTTCAATTAAAAACCTTTTTTCCTTCTCATCTTTATCAAAATTTAAGCTAAAAGAATCCCTGTTTTTAATAATTATTAAGTCATTGATATTCAATAGTTTCAGCTGATCATCACTTATTTGATAAGCCGTATCAAAGACTTCATTATAATCTATTATTTCCCCTACTTCATTAAAATAAACCACAATGAAATCAATTACGTTATTTATAATTTTATCTAAAGGGTAAGGATAGTTCACAATTATACTTTTACTCATCTTATCTCTCATCCCACCATTCTTTAACAATATCAACGGTGTTTTGAATATCTTTTCCCCAGGCATCTGCATCGACTATTTTCCATAGGTCAGGATTTTCATTAAAAACCTTTCCACCAACTAGAATTTTCATTTCCTTTAACCCTTCTATAGACCTGATTCGATTAATTACTTTTTTAACTGAGTTAACATTAAAAGCCATTGTTGCTGATATGCCTACAAAATAGGGTTGTTCAGACTTCAAAAATCCAACTAATGCTTCAATGGGGGTATCCGCACCTAAATGCTTTATATCCCAACCTTCCAATTCAAGGACATCGGCAACCATTCGTGTGCCAATTTCATGGTACTCATTAGCTATAGCTGTAATAACACCTTGTCCATATTTGTTCTCATTAGATGTTCGATTATTTTTTAAATATATCTCAGAGATTAGCCTTTGAACCATAGCAGAAGCTAAATGCTCTTGCGCTACAGAAATCATATTCTTTTGCCATAATAAACCAATTTCATACATCGCCGGATGAATAATACTTTGATAGAATTTCTTTATATCACTGTCTAAATTAATTTTTGTTTTAACTAACTCTAAACATCTTGTGTAGTTCCCTTTTATTAAAGCATCAATTAACAAAGGATACTCCTCTTTAAAGTCTTCTGGAATTGTAATATCATGTGCTTCTAAATCTTTTGATGCCTCAAGAAAATCATTGTGATGTTCTATTAACCAGTCATACACTCTTATTATTGATGCGGCATGATTAGGCTCTAAGTATTTATTGATTGCATTACGCCAAATTTTTAACTCAACTAGAAAATATTCATAAGAAAACCCATGCTTATGATATGAATTATAAACCCAGACAACTACTCGATACACAAAATCATAATCATTAATTCTAAAGGCATTAACCATAAATTTTGCATGGTTTTCATGATTATCATACATTTTTTCTAAATTATTTCTACCAATTAAGTTAAAGAATATAGAATCATTAGTTATTGTCTCATTTACGTATCCCACTAATGAATCAATATGTTCTTCATAATTAATAATTGCTTCTTCCGATACGCTTGGTATACTTACAGTATTATTACCCATTACTTCCCTCCAGATTACTTTGCATCACTATGAAAATAGTTTTACTTTACTACGCCTTTAACTATCACTATCCTTTTTTTACTCTCTACAACTCTTGATACCCCAATAGAATCTTCTTAAATCAATTTTTATTAAATTTCAAAAAGTATTAATAAATTAAGCATTAAATCAGAAATTAAAAATTATAAGATCTAAAGTCATTTTATTTTTTTATAATAAAATAGCCCAATCAACATGATATGAGTTGATTAGGCTATTGCTATTATCTTTTATTATTTAATCTCTTTTTCTATTAATGCCTTTACTGCATCGTATGCTAAGGCTTCATCAGAACCATCAAAAGTAAAAGTTAGTTTCGTCCCTTCTCCCGCTTCCATACTTAGGATACTCAACATACTACTAGGATTATATATATTACCATCTTTTTTTACCATAATTTCTGATTCAAATTTCTTCACACATTGAGTTAATAAACTCGCTGGTCTAGCATGTAATCCCGTTTCATTTTTTAAAGTAACTTCTAGGGTTTTCATTCCTTTTCCTTTCCAGATAACTATTAACTTTCATTCTTTTTATAGTCTAATAAATACTTCTCTGCTGCTTTACACCATGTACCATTGTTTTCTTTAATAATTTCATCTAAGTTTTTATATAATTCGCATTCTTTTCCTAGTGATTCAAAATCTTCAATGGCTGTTAATTCCATATCAATTTGTGGATAAATCAATCGTTTCCCACCTGCAGCAGTTTTTAAATTTAATATTGTATCCGGCGCAGCATTTAGACCCCCAACATGAGTAATCATATATGACGGATTGATTTTTCCTTTAGCAGATAATTTTAAAGATTCTAACATATCATCTGTAGAACCACCAGAGGTTCCAACGATGTGAGTACTTGAATAATGTACGTGATAGAAATTAAATGGTACTTTAAACCCTTTGTCCGTTGGTCCAGCAAAGAAGTTTAAACAACCATCATTTCCTAATAAAGCATCTGCTTGTTCTAGTAATTGACTGACTGCTGCGAAAACAAATACATCATCAAATCCTTCACCATTTGTTAAGTTTTTCATGTTTTCTGTACTGTTTTTTGCTGCATTTAAGTATATTAAAGTAACACCTTTTTTCTTAGCGTCTTCAACACTAATGAGTTGACTTGCTCTATCTAATCGTTCCTGATCGATATCTGTTACAAGGACTAACTTAGGTTTGTTAGGACCATTAATAGCATAATCAATTGCTCCAATACCCATAGGACCTGTACCACCTAAAAGTGCTAAATTTCCACCAACTTTTATGCCCATATCATGTTTATAAACATATGGTGTCGTGTGATAACTAGCGTTAAATGCTCCGATAATACAAGACATTGGTTCTGCTAAAGAGGCGTTTGCAAAATAATCATCTTCTATTGTTAAAACACAACCTAAATCAATTGCAACTTTTGGAATAATTGTATAAGTTGCATTACCACCAAAGGTTTCATAACTGTAACCTGCTGAATAACCACTCTCTAGACCCATGGCTGGTTGCAAGACAAAATTCTGTCCAGCTTTGTATTGATCTTTTAAATTATTCCCAACTTCAACAATTGTTCCTGAAAATTCATGTCCTGTCATAATCGGATTTGAACTAATCGTTTCTGGTACTCTTTTATGGTCTTCACCAAGTATTGCAGCTTTATATGTTGAAAGACAAATACTATTTGATATAACTTTTACAAGTAATTCATCATCTTTAATTTTAGGTAACTCAAATGTTCTCAGTCGAACATCTTTTTTTCCGTAAAGTACTGCAGCTTTCGTTTCCATTTTCATATCCTTTCTATTCTTTTCTTAAGTGAATTGAAAAGGTGTATTCTCAAATTTACTTGATAAAATACACCTTTTTATATTATTGTTATTCTGATAAGCTTTCTAGAAATGCTTCTAGTTTAGGATCTCCTAAGAAGTTATCAATAGCAATTACTCTTTTATCATTAAATTTTAATAATACTCGATCTTCTAGGCTTTTATGTGTTACAATAACATCTGCTTTTTCTGGCACTTTTTCAATAGCGAAGTGGTCTACCTCGACATCTAAGCCCTTCGCCTTTAGCTTCTTTTTAAATGCATTTGCACCCATGGCGCTACTGCCTAAACCTGCATCACAAGCAAATGCAATAAAACTAACATCTGTTGTTACTTCTTGACCTTGAAGTGATTTCCCTTCAGCTTTCATTTCTTTAGATTTTTTCACTGAAGCTTCTAAATCATCACCCGTTGTACCTTTGTATTGAAACTTCAAAATAGCTGAAGCAACTAAGAAGGATACAACTGCTGCAGAGGTAACACCAGCGATGACACCTAGAAAATTACCCTTTGGTGTTAAAGCAAGGTAGGCAAATATTGAACCTGGACTTGGGCCAGCAACTAATCCAACATCAAATAGATTAAATGTTAATATACCTGTCATACCACCGGAAATCATAGATAAAATCATCAATGGATTCATTAATACATAGGGAAAATATAACTCATGAATACCTCCGAAAAAGTGAATAATAATTGCACTTGGTGCAGATTTCTTAGACATACCTTTACCTAGTAAAGCAAATGCTAGAAGCATACCTAAACCCGGTCCAGGATTTGAAGCAACCATGAAATAAATTGATTTGCCAGATTCTAATGCAGCTTGCATACCTAAAGGATAATAAATTCCTTGATCTATAACATTGTTTAAAAATAATACCTTTGCTGGTTCATTAATTAAAGATAATAATGGTAAATAACCTGTGGCAACTAACCCTTCAATTAAAGCTGTTACAATATTGTTAGCACCTTGAATCACTGGACCTATAAACTGGTAAGAAATTAAAGCAAGACCAAGTCCCATAAATCCTAATGAAAAGTTATTAACAACCATTTCAAATCCTGTTGGAATTTTTCCATCTATTGCTTTATCAAACTTCTTAACAATATATCCTCCCAAAGGACCTATAACCATAGCACCTAAAAACATTGGTATTTCTGAACCAACAATTAATCCAATCGTTCCTACAGCACCTAAAATTGCCCCACGTTTGCCGCCGACTAACTTACCACCAGTATATCCTAATAGCAATGGTAAAAGATAAGTAATCATTGGACCAACTAATTCTGCAAAATTCGCATTAGGTAACCAACCCGTTGGGATAAATAAAGCCGTAATAAAACCCCAGGCAATGAATGCCCCTATATTAGGTATTACCATACTTGTTAAAAAACCACCAAAGGCTTGCATTTTTGCGCGCTTTGATCCTTTTTTTGCATTTGTTCCATTTGTCATTTCCATTTACAATTCCCCCTCTACTTTTCTAAGTTCTCCATTTGATTGTAATTTTAATACTAAATCTGCTGTTAGATGATGATCCATGACACGTCTGACATTTTTACCATCACTTCTATTATAAAAAGCCAAAGCCTCTTCAGGCATTAACCCACCCCTAATTTTACGATTCACTAATCGTTCTTTTAGTTGATCTTCCTTGGCTTTAATAAATATACTATAATCACACTGTTTCTTCAGATCACGCCAGCCTTCTTCATCTTGTAAAAGCCAATTGCCTTCAATCAAAACAATTTCTGAATCAACCTTTATTTGATCATCTACGACATCATGTTTTACTCGATCATAGATAGGCCACTTAATATCTTCTTTCTTTAGGCGCTTCAAGTACTCCTTAAACTTCTCTAAATTAAAAGTTTCAGGCATTCCTTTAATCTCCGATAGATACATTTCCTCACCAAAAATGTTGATTTTATTATTTTTCAAATACTCATTCTTATGATGAAAACCATCCAGTGACAAGTGTTGAACCGGTAAAACCTTTTCCATTTTTTTAGACAACTGCTCTAAAAATACAGCGAAAGTTGATTTGCCAACAGCAGGTGGTGCTGCTAAAAAAACAATAATTCTACGACCTTTATGGCGTCTAATCTCTTGAAACTGATAAATTAAAGGTTTTATTATTTCTTCTATCTCTTTTCTAGTAAAACTTGCTTCATATTTAAATCCATTAACAGTTAGCTCCAGATTCATAAACTCACCCATTCATCTTAATAATGTTTACTATTTCTTCTACTAAGGTAGCATCCATAATCTTTGCCATTTTCTCTTGGTCACTTAAGAGATCTGTTAATGAAGATATCATTTTTAAGTGCTTTTCTTTATCAGCTGCTGCTAACATTAAAACTACTTTTACTGGATTATCTTTTGGATACATCACTGGTTTATTAAGCTTTAATAGGGAAGCTGATGTTTCATTAACACCATCTTCTGGTCTAGAATGCGGTATGGCTACCTTTGGTATGATGATAATATATGGTCCATTCTTTACTATATTGTTTATTGCGGCCTCAACATAATTCTGAGTGATATAATTTTTTTCTAATAATTTCTCTGCTGATAATTTAATTGACTCTTGCCATGAATCAACTGACTCAACTACCATGATATGATTTTCTAAAATTTCGTTTATCATTTGGTTCTCCCTTCTCTAATCTTTGAATACATTGTAGTATTATCTCCTAAAAAAGTAAACTTATCGATTTTTTCATAATTTTTCGAAAAAATCTGAAAAGGTTTTCCTTGCTTTATATGACTGGATTTCTTTTATCAAAAAAAACCAATAAAAAACCTTTATTAAAATTTTTCACAATTTTTCGAAAAATTGTGACAGTCGACTTGTTAAATATCATATGATAAACTAATAATAGAAAAAACTGAATGATGAACAGTAGACTTTATAAAAAGGAGATTGCAGCATGTTGAGTGAACGAGGCGTTAAAATCTTAAAGCTATTAATCAATTCATCTGATAACATTTCGATTGCTGACCTTGCCCTTCGGTTTAATCTCAGTGAACGAAGTATTCGTTACGACATTGAAAAGATTAATAAAATTTTAAAATCTAAGAACTTACCCTTAATAAAAAAAGGGTCCGTTGGTAGTCTTTCTTTACCTAAAAAAGAGCTTATTCTTCAATATATTGATTCTCTAGAAACACTTTATTTCTCTTCTGAATCACGGCAAAAATTTATGCTTTATACAGTTGTTTTATCCGGTTCAATTAACCTAACAACCATGACAAAAAAGCTAGGTGTTAGTCGGACTTCAGTAAAAAAAGATATTGAAGATGTAAAAGACTACTTGAATACTTTTCAACTAAATATTGTCCATAGTCATAGTAGAGGTCTTATTTTAAAGGGTCGGGAAAACGATATCAGAAATATGCAATTAGCTATTCTAAATAATCCTTTAAAATCTACCAAACTTAACGAGCTTCTTATTCGACCAATTGTTGACGCCTTTCTTAATGGGATTAATGAAGAGAGTCTTGATGAATTTATTAATGCAATTGAAAAAGATACGAATAATATAATATCTGATGAAGCTTATAAAATTTTAAGAAACTACTTAATGATTGCTATTAAACGAATAAAAACTAATCAAACATTAAAGACACACAAAGAGGATGAACATATATACCTTTTCATACCAGAATTCGATAAGATTCAGACAAATGTTCATAGCTTAGAAAAAGCATTTGAAATTGTCTTTAATGAGCATGAACTAATTAAAATAACTGATCTATTCATTAGTAGTCCTTCCTATAACTTTCCAGAAGGATTTTATAATTACTGGTACGAAGTTGAAACCTTCGTTAATCGATTGGTTAAAGATTTTAGTAAAGCTTATCAATTAGAACTAACAGATGATAAGGAACTCATTAAAGACCTAATTACTTATTTGAAACCAATTCTTTATAGTGATGATAATAGAATGCCATCAAATGAAGAAACCAATGGCCACTTTATTGAGATTTATTCTGATATTTACTACTTAATTGTTAATCTTTTAAAGGAAAAACATGATGAACATTTTTCTCATCTAAATGCAGATGATTTCTTAGCTATGACAATCTATTTTGTTGCAGCTGTTGAAAGAAACAAATACAAAATAAAAACAAAGAAAAGTATATTAATTGTCTGTGGTATGGGTTATGGTACTTCAAAACTCATTGAGTTACAATTAAAGCAAAAATATAATGTAAACATCGTTGATACTATTCCCTACCATTATGTTAAAAACTTTAATAAAATTGACGCAGTAGATCTTATTGTTACTACCTGTGAAGAATCTTTTGACAATATTAATCAACCAATTATTAATGTTCGGCCACATTTAACAAAGGAAAACTTTGATCAATTAGAGACATATGATTTACAAAAACTAGAGCGACAAATTCCTTTGTCAAAATTACTAGAAGTTTTAAATATTGATTATCAAGAAAATAAAAAATCAAAACTTCTAGAACTCTTTAAAACCAGTATGGGTGAACTCATTATAGACGATTTAACTGAGCCTAAGCATAGTCTTCTAGATTTTTTACCCTTAGACAATGTTTATGTTAATAGACCATTCAATGACTGGAAAGATGCTATTGGCTACTCTGCAGATTTACTTAATGAAAAAGGTTATGTAACCAAAGGATATAAAGCATCATTAATCAATGCTTTTGAAAAATATAGTTCTTATATGCTAATCGCAAAAGATGTTGCCATTCCCCATGCAAGAAATAATGACCATATTCTAAAAACTGGAATGGTATTCATCACTTTAGAAAAACCATTGGTTACACCCTCTGGAAAAACTCTTGAAGTGATCCTTGCTTTCACTTCTGCTGATAATGTTGAACACTTAGATGCTTTAAGTGAGTTTTCAGATTTATTATTGTATACTAATTTTAAAAACTTTGTTTCAAAGGCAAAGACACCAGAAGTCATTCTGAACTTTATAAAAGCAAATATTAATCACATTTAAAATAGATTATTACTCAAAAAAATAGCCTTTCAGTTTGAAACTGAAGGCATTTTTTTAATGATAAACATTTAATATTTTAGTATAATTTTAAGAACTCAAATCTAGTTGTAAGCAACTCAGCAAAATCCTCCATATTTCTATAGCCTAGTTGTTGAATTTTTGCTTCTCTTAGAGCAGGTGCTAAATTTCTATCTCCGATGACCTTAAGAGCATCTTGCATATTCGCTGGCATATCTGGAACAACTTTTCCCATATCTCTGTAACCATTTTCAAGTTTTCCTAAAAGATCACCTGCTTTATTTAATTGTTCTAAAGCTTCAGATTGAGAATGAACTGTTCCATCACTCCATGGCTTAGCAAATTTATAATTTTCTGCCATACTTAATTGTGTTGGATCTATCAATTCCCCTATACCAGCTTCTGCTTGTTCCTTAGGTGATAAAATTTTATCTATACCTTCTATTTTGACTGTTGGTGCCTCTCCATTTAATATAGCAGTGGATTCTTTACTAAAGTCGCGAATCCCTTCTCTATGGGAAACACTTGTTGGCATTTCGCCTTGTCTTTCTCCCCACTGTCGTATTTGTTTGAGTTTTTCTTCTGCTGTTACCCCATCCCATTTACCGTCTGGGTATAACGCTTGAGCTCTTTCTGGTGTATATCCACTGCGTTGTGCATATCTTTTATAATAAAGATCTTCAAACTCTTCGTAAGGGATTTCTTCCCACTGACCATTTTCTTTTTTGATTTGAACGGTAAAGTCATTGTCCGCATTAATACTATCAGGAATGGTAGTGTTTTCTGGGCTTTTATTTCCTGGATAATAAATATCATCAGTTTGAGATATATTATCTGCTAAGCCATCTTTAGGTGTCCTCATTTCCTTAATTCTTAATTCGGCATTTTCATATTTTGGATTCTTCTTCAAATCCACAATCATATCGTCATAAGAACTTCTTTGAACATCCTTTAACGTTCTATTATATTCTTCAACGAAATCGTCTGGTATATCAGAAGCCCGTCCAGCATCACCAATTTTTTCACCTTGGGCTGCTCTTGTATCAATACTTCCTCTTGAGTTAATGACATCGTCTTTACTAATTCCATTGCCTGAATTAACATCATCAATCATTCTTTCCGTATTATCTTTAGCATTCGCCAAAGCTTCATCATATTCTCTCTGAGCACTAATCAATTCATCCTTCTTACCTGGTGGCAATTCATCAACGTTTTTGATTTCATTTTCTACTCTCTGTTCAGCAGTTTCCAGCACTGACTGTTGAGTTGTTTCTTCAGTTGCTTCCTGAGTTGTTCTTTGGCCAGATTCTTCTGCTGCTTCTTGAGTCGTCCGTTGGCCACTTTCTTCTGCCGCCTCTTGTGTAGCCCGTTGACCAGTCTCTTCTGTCACTTCTTGAGTTGTGCGTTGCCCTGACTCTTCAGCAACCTCTTGAGTTGTTCTTTGACCAGCCTCTTCTCCTACTTCTTGAGTAGTTCTTTGACCGGCTTCTTCTGTTACTTCTTGGCTTGTCCGTTGGCCTGTCTCTTCTGCTATTTCTTGAGTCGTTCTTTGACCAGCTTCTTCTGCTATTTCCTGAGTTGTTCTTTGGCCGGCTTCTTCAACTGCTTCTTGACCTATTCTCTGTCCTGCTTCTTCTGCTACTTCCTGTCCAACTCTTTGACCGGCTTCTTCTGCTACTTCCTGAGTAAGTCTCTGGCCAGCTTCCTCAGCTACTTCTTGTCCTATACGTTGCCCTGCTTCTTCTGCAGTTTCTCTTATAGCTGTTCTGACACCTAATTTAACCCCTTGTTCAGCGGCTTCAGTTGCTACATTGACCATACCAAAACCGACTAACATCTCAGCAACATCCAATGTTGCAAAAGGAACATTAATTAATCGTTCACCAAGCCCTTTATCAGGATCAATTATATTTTTTATACTATCCGCAGGAGAAATTGCTTTAATAATCTCATATGCTGCTCTTGGGTCATTACGCATATTATTAAGGAATCTTTCAACAGCAACAGAAGCTTCTCCTGCTAATGTACCTCCTTGTTCAATAATTGCTATAGCGTTATTAACATAAGCTTCCGGATCATTAGCGAATTCTTGTAACTCTTCCTTAATCCAATCTGCCGCATATTCACCAGATATTAAACCATTAATATCTCTCACCATACCTTCAGCCGTCTCAAGGGCTATTTCAGTTGTGACGTTTTCTTCTACCCAGTCTGAGACTTGTTCCGTTAGCTGGAAGCCACTATCAAAGAAATCTGTCATTTCTTCATTGATATTGTCCATGGTTGCATTGATTAATGATCGATCAGTAAAAAGATCTACTGTCAAATCCTTAACACCAACGACAGTTTCAATACCGACATAAGCAATATCTTCTCCTAAAGCCGCACCCATTTCTGACCCATAATTCCAGTTACCTTTTATATCTATAGAACCTGACATACCACCGATGGCAACACCTAGTAAACCGCCTGCAACTGAGAATATCCCAGAAACAGCACTCGTGATAAAGGCGCCAACAGAACCGGCTGAGCCTACATATGTTGTAACAGAGCGACCGCCTTCTGTCCATCCACCATTATCAGCAAAAACAATCCCAGTCAATTGATAAGATAGCAAAGCAAAAATAACAAAACTCACTGTATTTTTAGCTACTTTCTTTGATATTTTATTATAAGTTAACAATGCTCCTAGTGCTATAAATAATATGGTCAAAATAATAGAAAATGTTCGGGCCCGATCAACTGGCATAAAAATCAAAATAATCATTCCTAATAACATCGACAATGTAATCATCCCTACATATTTAAAATTTAATGGTTGAATCCCTTTTTTCCTTTTAAATACTCGATGAAAATCATTCCAGAATGCTAAAGATAATACTGAAACCAGTCCTTTTTCTCTTGAAGCATACTCAAAGAAAAGCGTTATACCCAAAGTAATGAATAACAGATTATTATTTACAAATATTCCTAAACTCATGATTAAAGCCATTGTGAAAAACACCAAAGGTCCCACCAAATTTTTAGATCCTACTAAGCATTCTTTTGTCCAAGGAATGGTTCCAAAAATATCTTTGAAAAATTTCTTCACACCACCATTTCTAATTCTCGAAACAATCATTGTTAAAGCATAAGTAGCAATAAAACACATAGTATTAAAAGCTGCTTCATTACCACCCGTATTAATGGCATCTCCCCAAAAAGTCCCTGACGCGAAACGAACAGCGCCAGTACCTTCATTTTTCACTGCAATGGAATACATACTAAAGGCTGTTACCACAAAAAATGAAATGGCACTTCTAATTAAAATTGATTTCCACATTTTAGGGATGCTTTTAAAAATACCTTTTATAATAGTGACGAGCAATCCAAAGATTGATAGTGGTTTCTGCTTTTTTTCCTTTTTCCGATTTTTGTCTTTCTTAACCTTACTTTTTTTCACCTTTTGATCCTTAACTTTTTTCCTCATTGTCAAACACTCCTTCCAATGAATACTTAATAGATCTCACGCTCTAACCAGTGACTATTTATTTTCGTTACACCTTTCTTTGAGGCCAACCACAAGTTGCCTTCATCATCATAAATAATCTTCTTTACCTCATTATCTGATAATCCTAAATCTGTTGTTAAGTAAATGATCTTTTCATTTGATTTGATGATAGCGATGCCTTCACTTTCTGAACAAACCCAAACATTGTCTTTTTGATCAATAAATATGTGCCTTACTTTCTCACCAATTAACCCTTCCTTTCTTGTAATCACTTCAGATAAGTTCCATTCGCCAGATTTAAATGTATAGCGTGTGGCGCCACCACGGGTAAAATTACCATTCCCAATCCATACATTATTTTTTTCGTCTTGAATAATTGTCGTTATCGCATTATGACTTAACC
>DATFJG010000057.1:0-4117 GCA_035269305.1 Clostridia bacterium | reverse complement strand
ATATCATGATAACCATAGGCTCTTTTTTTAATTTCTTTAATCCTTTTATTAGTTCCTTCTAGTTTGGATGTATGAATAGGAGAATCAACATAAGTAATTTTCCCATATTTATATTTTTGTACAGTAACTACAATTCTGATTACTCGTTTAAGTCCTGACTGTAATGCTAATAGATACCAATTAACTAAAGCTTATTTCATATTTTTATAATTTCCAGCATTTTAGATTAACTTAAGTTCATCCTTAAGGATGTAGACTTCGTATAAGTTTTCATTTATATTCAGTAACTTTTCTAAACAGATTTTTTTCTTGAGTTACCCCAGTTTTTAAGTAAGATCCAGCAGCTATTTTTTAAATTTTTTGTTTCTTGTTTATTGAGATCTTTATCTACGATTTTGTTCATCTCTACGGACCTGATCTATTACCTTATTTAAGTTAGCAATAATATGGAGCTTACCAAAAGATATTGCTGCCTGTGGACACCACTTATTGATCGATTTGATATAAGCATTTCACATGTTTATAGTTACTGCTTTGATGTTTAAGAAATATTTTTTAGGCATTTATTTAAAGAATCAATCTAAAGTATTAGCTTTTCTATTTTCACCAACCCAGATTACAAGATTAGAAATTAAGTCTAAAACAACTGTTAGGTACTTATGATATTTACAAACTGAGACTTCATCAATAACAATATACCAAAGTTAGTATAGTCAGTTTCACTATACTTTTCTTCTAAGAATCTTTTATCTATTTTTTAAATGTTTTTCAATCAAGATTACAATGCTCAGCGACCTGATTTATAGGCATTAATGAACAGAGTTCATGTATATAAAGAGCCATTTTTTTATGACTCGAGGACCCTTTGGATTACTAATAATAGCTAAATCTTCAACTCTGGTTTGGCTACATTTAGGACAAGTAACTTTACGGAATTTATAAAAGATAAATCCTGGGTTATTTCCAAAGCTTAAATTTCTTAAAGTCCTTTGATCATAATCGTGTATACCACTAACCTTGCTGCCACAATTATAAGAAATAGGAATATATCTTTAATCAAGACTAACGTAAGTAAAAAGAGCCATACCTTTTTCAGGCTCAACAATTTGTTCAAAACTATCAATTTTTGCTCAACGAAAGGAGAATATAAATGGTATACTAAAATTGTACATGAGTGAAGACCTCCTCTTAATATTTTTTTTGATAAAGAAATAATAGAAGTCTTGTAGCTTATGTTTTTCTTTATTATCTAATTTTTACCCACGGAAATGGAGAAGATCCACATTTATTAAATATTATATTAAAGAAATGAAATTTATTTATTTATTTGTAGAATAAAATATTACGGATACTATACAAATTATAATCAAAAATAAAACCCAAAAAGGAGTTTACTAATAATGAATAATAATAAAATAATTTACTTATTTTTTTTGCTATTGATTTTATTCTTACTTGTTATTGGAGGTTGCACATCAGAAACTGTTGTGGAAGAGTATGATATTTCAGGTATTATTATTGACCAAAATGGAGAGAAATTAAAAAATTATACCGATATAACAATTTATATACATGGTGATGAAATAGAGAAAACAGTCTATCCTGCAGATAATGGTAGTTGGACTTCTACAGTAAAAGGACAGGTGGTTGTAACCCCTATGTCATATAGCTATAGTTTCGAACCTTCCAATTATGATGATGTTAATAAAAAAAGAAATGATCTTGATTTTACAGCTACTTTGAGAAAAGTAACAGAAGTTGAAATAAATATCGGCCGTGATTTAATTTATATAGCCCGGGAACGTGGTGGTGAAATAAAATATTTATATGAAGCAAATGTTCTGGATCAAAAAGGTAATGCAATGGAGAATGAAGAGATAGAATGGAAACTTGCAGAAGCACCTGAGGCAGGAATATATATTGATAAAATCTCTGAAAATAAAGGGGAAATTACGATACATTGGGATGCTGTGCCTGAAGAATTTGAAATTATAGCTACTTCAAAAAGTAATTCAGATATATCTGCTTCGATGACAGTAAATATGGCTTATCTTAGTAAAAGAGAAAATAATGTTTATGCAGATGCTTTTGAAAACCTAGATGATAAAATGGAAAAGCTAAATCTTGCTGAAGTTGAAGAAGACTTTAAACTTCCAGAAACTATTAAAGGATATGATAGTGCTACAGGTGAAGATATTATATTTGATATTATATGGGAATCTAGTGATCATGCTGCAATAGTTATTGAAGGTAATACAGCTTTAATTGAACAGTCTTTTCAAGATATTGTTGGAAGTATCAACGCTTTTATACAGCCGATTGAAAGTGCACCGTTAACCCAAAACATAGAAGATCCTCGCGAGAAAGATTATACAGTTACAGTCTGTTCATTAAATAAAGACTTGGAGGGCTTAATTTACAATGTATCAATAAGACCTAATCAGCAAGGGCATGTGGAGGTTTTACTACAAGATATCAATAGAAATTCTGTTGAATTCTGGATGCACGATAGAAATAATTACAGTAATAATGCTTTTATAGACAATATTAGTAATATCAAGGCAATAGGAGAAAATAACCAAAAATTAAATGTTGAATTAGTAACAGTTGAAAATGAAAAAAGATTGCGGGTACAAACCGAAAATAATTCCAAATTTGTTTTGTCTTATGATTTTCCCGTCAAAAAAAGGGATGTGGGAGAAATCGTAGAGAGTGCAGCAGCCTTTAACAATAAAGCCATATTTGCCGTTCCAGATATTACTTTAAATAATGTGTATGTAAACTATGATTTGCCTATAGGCTGGGAAGCTGTTACTCACTTTACTCCAATAAAAGATGGATTATTTAAAGTTGAAAAAATTCCTGATTTAAGTACTGACATGTTGGAGAATGTGACAAAATTTGGTGTTGTTGAGTATAAAGTAGAAAAACAAATTTCTGGAATTGATTACATATTCGTAGTTCTTGAATCATCAAGAAATAACTGTGGCCTTATTGAATTCTGGAAATCAGATTACGGAACCACTCCTGAAGAAGAAATGAAAATATACATAGATTATATTTCTGAAAGTGTCGAATTTTTCAGGGATGTTTTTGGATTTTGGCCGGGTGGTAATCGTTATTTAATATCCACTTTAATCACTGAAGTTGAATATCTTCATATGAATCATGGTTTTAAATATGAAATGCAACCTTGGACAAGAAATCGCCGTGCTGATGTACCTCATCATGTTGCTCATGCCTGGATTTGGACGAAACCTATTAATTTGAACAATGAGGAACATGCCTTGATTATGGAAGGTATCCCTACCTTTTATCAAAGTGAGTTAACCACTGATATTTATAATGATGATAAATGGAGGGGACTTAACTATTTTCATTATTTGTGTCTAAAACGGGCCGAACATTTCGATTTACGTGATAAGGAAACTATAAAAACATATGCCCAGTCTCATATGCAGATTCTCGCTTTAGATAGGTTAATTAAAAATGAAACGAATGGAACAAAAAACATTGATGATCTAATGGCTTTACTTGGCCAAAGATTCGGTAAAAAGGGGGAATACTTTTATCGTCAAGACCTTATCAATGCTATTAATGATTTGACAAATACAAACATAACTGACTTTTATATGGACTATCTTGCAGGTGGAGTAAGTAAAAATATGCCTCCAGTTGAAGATTTTATTGATGAATATAAGGAAACATTTTTTAAATGGTTGGATACTTATGATGTAAGATATGGCTCTGATGTAAAATTTCTCAGAACAATGGTTTTAATACAGCTAGAAATAGGTTTACACAGTAAAAATGTACATGAGACTGAACATAATACTTCCGGACGAGTTGGCTTATATCTTCTTGATGAATTTAGGCAAGAAATACTCAAATATGATAAACCTTTAAATGAGCAGAAAGTTAAAGAAACCTTATCATTAATTACAGGTGTTGATCAGTCAGATTTTTTTGATTTCTATACGATAGGTGAGTTTCGACCCTCAGTGAGCCATATAGAAGAATGGTTGAATGCTTACTAAGTTAATGTATTATCTGCTCCCAACAAAAGCATTTAATATCAAAAACATCAAAACCCTCCTTTCATTTGTTGGACACTTCT
>DATFJG010000056.1:0-6346 GCA_035269305.1 Clostridia bacterium | reverse complement strand
TTTTTTTTAATTTTTTTGCGAGTTGATAACTGTTAAGTGGATTTTCACATAATTCAACAAGTAAAATAAATAATGTTTTGTTATAAAGAATATGTTTTTTTACTTGAACCATTTTATCACCATATAATTATTTTCTAAATTCAATAAGCAGGGTTCACAAATACATTTTCCAACCCAATCTCTCAAATTTTAATTGGAATTTGTTCTCAAGTTCACCCTGAACGTCTATTCCCAATCGCTTATTATTTCTTGCATTTATAAATAAACACTCTCTAAGGTATCGTACAAAATCGTCATGGTTGGAAATTGCCAACCACCCTAATTGAGCCATCTGCTTCATTGCAGTAGCATCTTTTGTTTGATTAAGGAATAATTGCATCTCAAGAAACTGTTCTCTCTCTTTCTGAGTGAACTCTACTTGAAAGCGATCACGTTTTTCTTCATCTCGATTTAAGTATTTTACTTCAAATGTCATTTTTTATCATCAATTTATTTTTTTTATTTCTTCGTCAGAAGACCTTGAGTTTAAATCAGGTGCGTTTCGTAATTTGTTTTCACAAACCAAAACACCATTACAATAATTACCTGTTGCATTGATATATGAATTAGGACATTCATTTGGATAACTCCATTTAGAACCAAAATAATGAGGATTACATCTAAAAATAAAATCATCTTTTGGTTCTGCAATATCAATTAATAATTTAGCTTGTAATGCACCTAAAAAAAACGCAATTATTAATACAATAAACCAAAATAATCTTTCTTTATTATCAATCATTTTCAAAACCTCATCAATTTCACTTGTTCCGTCCCAAATCGTTTAGTATTTATCATCTTTTAATTATATGAAAACCCACTCCATGCAATATCCACGCAGTTCCTATTGCGATAAGCATAAGAATTATTGGTCTTTCAAAGGCATAGATAAAAGCCAAATAAGAGTTTTCTTCTTGTAAACTCAAAGCATATCTAACATCCTGTATTCTTTTAGTGTTACATTCTTCTTGCGATAAATCACTATTAAAATCTCGCACACTTTCTAAAGTTAAAATAACTAAAATAATAACAAAAACTAATCCTAGAAAACTCCATAAAATTCTTTTATCTATAACATTTAAATTTTCATGCCATTTTATAATGGGTTTCATTAATGATTCATTCTTTTTGTTCATTTTAAGCCTCCTGGGTTTACATGACATCTTTAAACATTTCATACTCTTTGATGTTTTTCTCATCTTGAAATTTCCAAAAGGTTATAGTTAAAGTATCTTTATTAGAATAGGTCGTTTCTCCACTTATTCTAAAATCAATTCCAAATGCTTTACATTGTATCATCAATTTCCATAACAAATCCATTGAAAATTTATAAGGTCTTGAATGAACTTGAATAAGTCCATCTTTTCTTTTTTCAACAATACAATGGTCTATTATTGGGTGACCTATGCTTCTTATTCCTGATTTATCCCACCATTTTGGAAATTTCATTCTGAATCTCCTTGAGTTTTGTTTTCGGCTTTTATTTTGTATTCATTTATTGCTATTTCTATAAAATTTCTTATACCTTTGCCTTCAGGTATTTTATATTTATCATAAATTAAATTTAAAAAATCATAATCTTCTTTTTCTAATATTATTTTATACTTTGACATTTTATTTACCTCCAGCCGAAAACAAAATTTCGACTAATCCTTGTTAAATGCCCCGTAGGGCAAATGCTACGCATTTGAGTAAAATTAAGATGCGTCATCTTCCCTCTTACTAAAACTATATTGGTGTGACGTTTCAAAAGACATTGATACTTTCTTATGACATTTTGGACATTCACAAACATCTGCTTCATCTCCTTCTGAAGTCATATAATAGTCATCGTTAAATTCAAATATGACTAATTCATCACAATATGGACAAAATGTTTCTTCTTTCATTGTAGCACCTTAATTTTATTGCATTTAATCCTTATTATAATCAGGACTCTTTAGAGTCCGTAGTTGAGGTGCGTATAAGTTTTAAACTTCCTGCCATTTTCACACCTTTTAAACATTCTATATATGCTTTAATATTGTTAGCAACTTCTTTATTTATACATTCAAATCTTATTTCATATTGTTCCATCTTAGCACCTCTATTGATTATAATTTGTATTATATTGTCTGCGAAGCAGATTAATTTGGTGATTTATCTATTTCTTCATGACAAATATGACACATATTAAAACTAACAATATCTACTTTTGTTAAAATCGTTCCACATTTCTTACATTTTATTTCCATTTTAAATCACCAAATTAAGGTTTTCCTTTTTTGGAAAATCCGATATAATCCTTATTATATGAAGAGTCGTCAGACTCGTAGTTTTGAAAAGGTGTAATCCACTCTTCTTTTTCTTTATCAGACATATATTTTTGTTTTGATTGAATATAATCATTTATATATTTCATATCTTGTAATTTTCTTAACATTTCAGTTATTGCCGAATTACATCCTTTAAAAAAATCTGATTTAGGATTATATCCAATATCAACAGAGTATCCTCTTCTTCTAAGTTCACAAGCCATTCTTATTTTTTCTATGTCTGATTTATTTATCATTTATTACACCTTTTCAAAATTTCATATAATACATTATATGCGAAAACCTTAACAAACAGTGTTATCAAGGCTTCTAATCGTTGAAGCGTTCTTACCGTAACAGAAAAACTGTTACTACGTTATAATATATCATTTGTTATTGTTCCTTCTTTGAACTATAAAATTGTTCATCAACTTGTCGAAGTCCTTCATCCATTTGCTCTTGCGTTATAATACCTTTATCAACCTTACCCTGTAATTGCTTCTCATATTCCTTACGCTTTTTAGGGTTATTAACAGCTTTTTTAATCTCTTGATACTGTTTATACTGCATTAAACAACCATAACATAACTTTGATAGTTTGTATATTGCTTTTTGTTTAATTTTGGGATGAGGTCGACCATTCTTAGGATTGAGATATTCCTTATCATTTATTGTCTTACCGCATTGCTTACAAACTTTTACCATATTCTTTCACCTTATTATATAATTCAACATACTTCTTTCTTGGTTGAACAACCAAATAACCAAAAATACAAAGTATTGTTATTAACTTGTAGTTATTATACTTTCTCTCAATATCATCAAGATCATTAACTATTATACAATCATTAGTCGTGTTATCAACTAATAATATCATGCCAAAAGTATCACTATATAATAACTCCTCACTTGTTGGTTCTCGATAACAAGTTTCACCACCACCACATACTACAAGACCTGCACTTAGTATCATCACAAAACTAAAAACCAAAATCAAATACTTTGCATACCACAGAAGTTTTTTTGTTATTAGTTCCTTTCTTTGTCTTTCCATAGTAATAAACCTTGAAATCATTTATAAATGTTTTTTTTGTATAGTGTAAATTTATAAAATTGTATTTTTTTCAATACTGAAATAAATAAATTTACTCTTTCTTTTGAGCCATACCAATATTAACATATGTTTTAATAGTGTTAGGATGAACACCAACTAATTTAGATATTTTATGTTCTGAATAACCAAGCTCATCCTTGAAAAAAACAACTAAGCGACCTAAAACGTAGTCTCGCTTACCAGCGTTTTTAAAATCCCTTTTTTCACGAGTCTCATCGAGAGATTCAACACGCTTCTTATTACGAATAGCAAGGTATTTCTGCTTCTCATCATCTTCAAGGTCATCATACAAAACCTCAAAAGCAAAGTTATAACTGTGATAAGGGTGTTTCCACTTACGGAATAATTTAATATTATCAAGAGAGTTCCACTTATCCTTAGTGAAAGGGTTCTTCTCAGGAATGAAAATCCACGCTTTACCCCTCTCATGAACAAAAGCAAAAAATGTGAAACGATCACGGACTTTAGGGTTCAAGTCAAAAAAAGAAGGGTTGTTACCAGCAAAGAACAAATGACGGTCACGACATTGGTTGAGAGTTTTGATCATATCCATTTGTTCAGGGTCGTTCCACTCCTGATTGAAAAACATATTAATCATCTCATCAGCTAATATTGGGCTATACTCAGGCTTTCTACCTTTCTGCTCCTCACCTTCGCCGTCAATCCAAACTCTAAGCTCATCACGAGACCAAGTTATGTTATCATAACTCCATTTCATACCTGAAACCTTAGCGTACTCTTTCATTAACTGGATTGTGAAAGTACTCTTACCCTCTCCAGTGTCACCACTACAAGCAATGTTTACTCCCCTGTCAGTTTTCAACACTTTGTAGATTATTTTAGCAAATTCTCTAACGCTATGATAAGTGTGAGAAACCATTATTGATCACCTTTCCAAATCCATACACCGTTAACGAAAACAATCATCACATTACCAATCTCATCAGAATACTTCCTATTAATAGAGAAAATACAATCCTTAATCTCAATAACTGAATAATTAACATTCCACTTCTCAGCAATCGCGTTTTTAACAGCGACTGTTGAAATACCGTTATTATCCATGATAACACTCTCAACCATACCCTCAAAAGAGGGGGTTACGTAATCGTTCAAACTCTTGTTCTTAATAACATCCTCATAAGTCATAATAATACCCCTTAGCTTCCTATGGAATAATCAAAAAAAAAAAAGTGTAATAAAGTAAAACGTAAAAAACCAATAAACCACCTTCACCCTGAACTTCTATGTCATTTTTCAACTCCTCTATATATAATAATCCACAATTTAATAAAATATTTTGTATAAAATTTAATTCAGGGTGTATTCTAATTAAATAAAAAGTCCACTGTTTATGTTTGAATAACATAAATATTTTTTTTCCTTTTGATAATTTTACAAACATTTTAGCTTCCTATGGAAAAACAAAATAAAAAATAGTGTAATAAATAATTAATAAAACGTAAAAAACCAATAAACCACCTAGAGTTGCAAAGAAGCACATCCAAAAATCAAACCAATTCATAATCTTCGACCTCGCTTAATCCTTTCATCCAATTGTTTCTTAATCTTAAAGTATTTTTGCTCCCTTAAAAAACCATTAAAAACCTTGTGATTGCCGTTTTTCTTACCAAAATAACAATCAATACAATAAACGCCGTGCTTGAAAGGAGTTCTAAAAATTCTTCCACAGCGTTTGCAAGTTCTCAAGTGATTTCTTTTTTTTTTCATTTTTCTAATATTAAAAAAAACCTTATCCCACCACCAAACCACGATTCGGCAAAATCTAGGGAGTGAGGTATGGTCTGATAGTGAGATAAGGAAAGTGGTGTGTTGATTTTAATCCTTCTTGTTATGCCACACTGCAATGTTTTTCCCTTTATAGAGTGGTTGTTCGTCACTATTTCTATCCTTGTTAAGACTGGCACTAAACATAATGTCATCTTTAATTGGTTCATAATGTTTCTTCGCTTTCCATTCTTCAATCTTCTTCATGAGAAGACCAACATCAATTTTAATAGTAATATATTCATCAGTCATCGTTCATCACCTATCATTTTATTTATAATATGACTTACTTTTGATTTTACTTCATCTACCTTATCAAGAAACAAAGAATATTCTTTGGCGTGTTTTTCACATAATACGATTAATAAAGGTATGCCTGATATTTTTTTTTCAAAGTAATATGTTGGTTTATTTGAACAGAATTTATGTGCGCATAAACCTATTGCATTATAAACCTTTATTGGTTTAATTTTATCATTCATCGTATCATCTCCAAGTTAGTTCTCCAGTCTTCGCATTATACTTGAAACCGTCATTAACAAGACCTTCCAATTCTCTAACCGTAATATTAGCTGTTGTCATCATATTATTTCACCTCACCTTTACAAGATTATTATACTCATCAATCTTTAGATCGCCTGTTTCAATGTAGAAATCCTTAATCCACTGTTCAACCATTGAACGAGAAACAGCGAATGAAATAAGTGATTGCTTCACTAATTCCATATAACTCATTTTTTCGAGTTTTCCTTTAATAATCTTATCAAGAATCTTATTAAGATTCTCCCTGCAATCCCTCTCTTCCTTATATACATTAGTAACCATTTTCACCACATCGATCAAGTAATTCAACAATGATGTCGTCCATACTTTGCCCGTACTTACCAACATCAACAAGTCGCTGTTTCGTTGCATTAGACACATTTATTGTTTTCATAGTATCACCTTAATAATTTAACTAATTTAACTAATGTAACTAATTTAGTTACACTAATATATAAATGTTTTGTTTAAATAATAAAAAAAAGAGGTTTTGCTTAAAAAATTTAATCAAATAAAAAATAAGATATTAATTTTAAGTTTATGTATTACTACCTACCCCCTCCCCCCC
>DATFJG010000055.1:0-70410 GCA_035269305.1 Clostridia bacterium | reverse complement strand
TTTCGATCTTCATAAAATCCATTATAAGTTTCATTTACTTCTAGAACTAAAATGCCATTATTTTTATTCTCAAAGCAATCATAAATATTAGCTGTAATCTTTTCTTCCCCTATCTCTACTATAACATCTTTTAAGGTATTTTTAAACAATTTTATATCTTCTAAAGGAATACTATAAACAAGATAATACACATAATTATCAATTATCTTATAAACATTTTCTCCAGATTTTAAATCTCCAGAAATTTTATTCTCAACAGTTATATCACTATTAATTATATCATTATAATCGAGCATGTAAAGATTTGCTATGTTCAGTAATTTTTCCATACCATCAAACTTACGACTTACAATCCCAGAGTAATTAGAGTAGAAATAGTTATTCGCTTGATCTAACTGATTTCTATTACTAATTTCTTCTAAGTTAAAGTTTTCTATAGTCGTATTTTTTGACTTATCTTGATAATCTAAACGCGATATTAAGGCATTCTCTAACTGATTTATTTCGTAAACTCTACCTTCTTGGGCGCCCTTAGCAATTTTTTCTTTAATGTCGATGATTTCCTCACTGGTTTCTTTTAATAAGTTTTCTCTTAATAAAGTTCTATTAATTTCATCATCACTTGTTATATTGTTGTTTTCCTTTTCGCTACTGGTATTTTCAATTTTAGCGATTACTTGACCTTTTTTTACAACTTCCCCATCATTTATTTTATACTCAATAGTGCCACTGACATCAGATTTAAAAATTTTTTCATTTCTTATTATAAAACCATTATATTCATTTTCCAAATACATTTGATCAAATTTCGCATTATATGTTACTTCTTCAGCAACAAAGTATCCTATGAGAAAACGATATATGAAGTAAAAAATTAAACCTACAATTATTATAAATCTAAAAAATTTAAATTTATTTTTTATAGCCATCTTTTCACCTAGCTCCAATCAGATTCGTGCACCATTTCCTCAAACTCATGTTTCTGCCTTTTGAGCATTAATTTACTCACCGATTCTAAAGGATCCTTCCCTTCATATAAAACCCTATAAAGTTCTTTCGTAATTGGCATATAAACATCTTTTTGTTTAGACAACTCATAAGCTGCTTTAATAGTTGTAGCACCTTCAACAACCATTCCTATCGTGTCTATAGCTTCTTCAAGAGACTTACCTTCACCTAGTAAAATACCACATCTACGATTACGACTATGCATAGAAGTACATGTAACAATCAAATCTCCAATACCAGTTAACCCTTTAAATGTTTCTTCTCTACCACCTAGTTCAGTACCTAATCTAGCAATCTCACGTATACCTCTAGTCATTAACGCTGCTTTTGCATTGTCTCCATATCCTAAGCCATCTGATATGCCAGCGCCAATTGCAATAATATTTTTTAGAGCACCACCAATTTCAACGCCAATTACATCAGGGTTTGTATATACTCGCAAGGTTTCAGTTGTAAACAAATCTTGAATGAACTCTGCGTCTTCTTTTTTTCTAGAAGCAGATACAATCGTAGTTGGAATTTTTTTCGAGACTTCCTCTGCATGTGATGGCCCTGAAAGGGCAACATAAACATTATTTGGTAAATACTTACTAATTAACTGTGACATAGTATTTAAACTACTCACATCAATCCCCTTCGCAACATTTACAATTATCTGGTCATCAAAAACATCAGAATACTTTTCCAATACAGATTTAATGCCTTGAGAGGCTATAGCGAAAACAATAACTTTACTTCCCTTTACTACGTAATTTATATCACTAGAAAATTCTAAATTCTTTTCTAGTTTTATCCCTGGTAAATACTTTTTATTCTCATTCTGCTCATTTATTTCATTCATATATGACGTGTTTCTTCCCCATACAAATACTTCATGGGCTTTCTCTGATAATAAGTTTCCTAAAGCAGTTCCCCAACTACCAGAACCAATAATTGATATTTTCAAGTTAATCACTTCCTTAAATTTTCTAATCAATTCTATTATACCATATTTATAGAAGCTATAATAATTCAATACAAATTTCTTCTAGTAAAAACTCAAAACTTCTCACTCAAAACACCGCTTATATTAAAGCTTTTATAAATCTATTATATAACAATTTGATATATAAATAAACATGAAAAAACCATGTCAAATTTTGCTAAACATGGTTTTGAATAATTATCTTTGTCTTACTTTAATTCTTAATGAAGTCCCTTCAAAGGCAAAATGCTCTCTTAATTTATTTGATATATATCTCTTATAAGTAAAGTGACACAACTCTGGATCATTAACAAATAATGCAAAAGTTGGAGGTTGAACATCTACTTGAGTACCGTAATATATCTTTAAACGCTTACCTTTTTTACTAGGTGGTTGATGTCTATATATAGCATCATTTAATACATCGTTCAAAGCACCAGTTGGTATTCTTACACTTCTTTGAATTTGAACATCCCTAACAAGATCTATAATCTTATGTGTTCTTTGTTTGGTTAATGCCGAAATAAACATAATTGGTGCATAAGTCATAAAAGCAAATTCATTTCTAATATTCTTATACACATCATTATAACTGTACTCTTTATCTTCTACCAAATCCCATTTATTGGCTAAGACAATAATACCTTTACCACGGTCATGTGCATACCCAGCTATCTTCTTATCTTGATCTGTTACACCTTCTACTGCATCTACAAGTATTAAACAGACATCAGATCGATCAACTGCTGTAAAAGCTCTAATAACGCTATATTTTTCAATATTCTCAGAAATCTTACTTTTTCGTCTTATACCTGCTGTATCAATAAAAACAAATTTTTCATCTTGATAATCAAAAGGCGTATCAATGGCATCTCTAGTAGTACCAGCGATATCACTAACAATTACTCGCTCTTTTCCAAGTAACGCATTAATCAATGAAGATTTTCCTACATTTGGTTTACCAAGGACAGCAATTTTTGTAACCGTTTCATCATAATCCGTAATAAGCTCACCTGGAAAGTGTTCAACAACTGCATCTAATAAGTCTCCTAATCTAAATTGATTAACAGAGGAAATTGGATACAACTCTCCCATACCAAGATTATAAAATTCATAAAAATCCGGTGGTAAATCACTTGAATCAATCTTATTCACAGCTGTAACAACTGGCGTCTGTGCTTTTCTTAGCATCAGAGCAATTTCGTGGTCTTCATTTGTTAGACCGGTTTTACCATCAACCATAAAGACAATTACATCAGCTGTTTCAATTGCAATTTCTGCTTGGCTTCTCATTTGTCTCAATATAATATCTTCGCTATCTGGTTCAATTCCGCCTGTATCAATCATTGTAAAATCATAATTTAACCAGTTAACATCAGCATATATTCTATCCCGCGTTACACCTGGTGTATCTTCTACAATGGAAATTCTTGACCCAGCAATTTTATTAAAAAATGTTGATTTGCCAACATTTGGCCTTCCAACGACAGCAACTATTGGTTTTCTCATAACTACACCTCTACTCTATAATTCTATTAATCAAATCATATCCATCATTTTTAACAACAATGACTTTATGATTAAATTTATCTTCTATATCCGTTAATAAAACATCATCTAAAAAAACATCTTCATCACTTTTCAACATCACTTCTGGAATAATCACTTTCGATCCTAACCTTTTAATATCTACTTGCTTTAAAATATCTGTACCTGTAACTAAGCCAGCTACTGTAATTTTTTCTCCAAAAAAATCATTAATAATTGTTTTTATCTCTATATCTATATTTGGGTACTTTGTATTAATCTTTCGACTTATTTTATTTAGGTTATCAGTAGCAGATACACCCGTAATAATTGTAACAGAATCCTTTTTTACCCCACCTTCTATTGCCGCTAACCCGTCGTCAATTTCTTTGTTTAATTTAACAGTTAGTCCAACACCATTTTCTAATTGAGGAAAACCATCATAACTCTCATAGCTAGGAAAATCTTGTCCAGCAGTAATATAAAACTCATCTGACAAGTAAACAAAATTGTTATCCCGTTCTCTTTTGGCCTTATTCTGAAATAACTCAACTTGTTTAATGGTATTAATAGCATCTATTCTATTTACCGGTCTTAAATAAGTTAAACCTTCTCTGTGCTTACTTATACCAACGGGAACCACAGCTAAATTTTCAAATCTTTCACCTAAAGAATATATCTCTTTCATGGTCCGTTCCAACTCTTCACCATCATTATAGTCTGGACATAATACAATTTGCCCGTTAACTGTAATACCGGCTTCTGTCAATCTTTTTAAAACTGGCATCAGATTTTTAGATTTTGGGTTTTTAATCATTTCTAATCTTAACTCAGGGTTTGTCGTATGTACAGAAATATTTATTGGAGATATTTTTAACTCAATAATTCGATTAATGTCTTCCTCTGATAAATTAGTTAATGTAATATAATTTCCATGAAGAAAAGATAATCTGGAATCATCATCTTTGAAGTATAATGATTTCCTCATACCCTTTGGTAACTGATCAATAAAACAGAAAATACATTTATTCTTACAACTATTCGGTTGGTCTAGAATAGGATTTTTGAATTCAACCCCAATTTTTTCGTCATAATTCTTCTCTATTTCATAAATCAAAACTTCCCCATTTTTTTTGAGAATAGTTAATTCCACATATTCTGACGCAATTTCGTAGATGTATTCTAAAATATCATGTATATCTTTTCCATTGACTTGAAGTAGTTCATCTCCAATACTTATATCTATCTCTTCTGCTATGCTATTTTTCTCAATATAATTTATTTTATGACCCATATTAACTTCCTTTAATTTCAAATTCACAACAAAAAACTCCCTCATGGGAGTACTTAATACATTATATACTTAAACTCTTTTTTTTACAAATAAAAAGCCACATCTTTCTTGTGGCAATTATCTTTCCTTTATTAATTTATTTAGTTCATCGTAAAAAGTATTAATATCTTTAAACTGTCGATAGACAGAAGCAAATCTAACATAAGCAACTTCATCTAAATCTTTTAACTTCTGCATTATCTTTTCACCAATTAGAGATGACTGAATCTCATTTTCTAGCAAATTATATAGTTCTTTTTCTATCAAATCTACTGTGGATTCAATTTGCTTAATAGATACAGGTCTTTTCTCACATGCAATAATAATACCATTAATAATTTTATTACGATCATAAGACTCTTGGGTCCCATCTTTCTTAATGATTCGAATCGGCATTTTTTCTACCTTTTCGTAAGTAGTAAAACGATGCCCACACTTGCCACATTCACGTCTACGACGTGTTACATAACCATCATCCGTTGGACGCGTATCAATAACTTTAGATTTTGTGAAATTACAATATGGGCAATGCATCTAATCATCCTTTACTCTATCTCTTTTTTCTTAAGAACGTTGGAATATCAAAGTCATTTTTATCTTTAGCTTTAGCTTTAGTCTCTTGAGATTCTTCTTTATCCGAATCTTTAGATTCTTTATTAGCAGAAATAGTTTTATTTGTTTCTACTTTTGATTTTTTCTTAATATCAAATTTTTCTTCTTGTCGATTATCAGATGAGAAACCTGTTGCAATTACTGTCACTTTAATCATATCTTTCATATCCTCATCAATTACAGCACCGAAAATAACGTTAGCATCTTCATCGACAGCATCGTGCACAACAGTTGCTGCTGCGTTTGCTTCAAATAATCCTAATGAGGGTCCAGCTGTTATGTTAATTAAAACACCTTTTGCACCATTTATAGTTGTTTCTAATAATGGTGAGTGAATTGCTTTCTTAGCTGCTTCAACAGCTCGGTCTTCACCTTCAGCAGTACCAATTCCCATATGAGCCAATCCAGAATCCGACATAATAGTTTTTACATCTGAAAAGTCTAAGTTTATTTCACCAGGTACAGTTATTAAATCCGCAATACCTTTAACACCTTGTTTTAAAACATCATCAGCTATATTAAATGCTTCAATAATTGATGTATTTTTACCTGCAATTTGTAGTAATCGATCATTCGGAATAGTGACTAATGTATCAACATTCTTTCTTAAAGCTTCAATACCAGCAAGGGCATTTTTCATTCGCGTTCTTCCTTCAAAACCAAAAGGCTTTGTAACAACACCAACGGTTAAAACACCTAGCTCTTTAGCAATTTCTGCAACGACTGGCATAGCACCTGTTCCAGTACCGCCGCCCATGCCTGCAGTTAAAAATATCATATCATTGCCTTGTAAAGCTTCAAATATTTCGTCTCGACTTTCTTCAGCAGCTTTTGTTCCAATTTTAGGATCTGCACCTGCACCAAGACCTTTTGTTAATTTTTCACCGATTTGTATTTTATATTCTGCATCAGATGTTTGCAAAGCTTGTTTATCAGTGTTGATTGCTACAAAGTCAACACCTGAAAGATTCCCCTCAATCATACGATTAACAGCATTGTTTCCTCCGCCTCCTACACCAATAACCTTTATCTTTGCAAATTGTTCCATATCTACGTCAAATTCCATCATAAAATCTCACCTCTCCGAATAATAAATACACATTTATATTAACTATTTAGTATCTCATTTAATTAAACTCTACTACATATAGTATTTTACCACATTTTTCAATTATTTTCTAATCTTTTTTCTTATTTTTTCAATCACGCCTCTTCTGATAATAGCAAGGTTCTTAAAAAACCTAGAACCAAAGACAAATATTGCCGCATAATACAATGGTAAACCCAATCTATCACCAATGTACGAAAGTATAGTAGCCAATGCAAAATTCATTAAAAAACCTGTTATAAAGATAATTGAATCAAATCGGTCTTTTAAAGTCGCACTAATGGCACCTAAGATACTATCAATTGCTGCAAGAATTCCAACTGCTAAATAAATTGAATATAACATACTAAAAGAATAAGGAATGTAAAAACCAATTATGATTCCAAGTATTATACCAATTAAAGCAATAATCATTAATTTTCCTCCTCATAATCTTCTAAATATTTAAATCCTAATTCCCCATCATATTTTGGTATCCTTACATTAACAGATGTATTCACTTCAATAAAAATATCCCATTCTCTAAGTACACTAGCATATCCATTGGGTGAGTTAATAGCCGCTTCAAGAAAATACTTATCACCAATAGCTTTAATAATAAACGGTTGACCAACAACTTTATCATTAATCTGTATCGTAGGTCCTGCACATTTGATTTTAGATTTTCCTACAACTACTCTTTCTTCATTGACTGAAATAGCTTCAGCTCCCGAATTTTTTAAATCAGTAATTATATTTTGTATATCAAAATCATGTACAATTAGTGAACTTGCTTCTCTATTCTCAACTATAACTTTACTATCATTAATAATAATAATTACACCTGGCCCAGTCAAATCCGTTAGTCCTGAATAGACTTTTACTTTTTCTATACTTGCCTGAAGCTCCGCTATAATTTCTTCTTCATCTAACTCATTGAATTTATTAATTTCATTTTTTAAGGCTTCTTTTTTCGATTCAATTTTAATAAACTCTTCTTGTATCTTATTGAGTTCGTTTCTTTGTTCATATATTTTTGATAATGTAGTATACTGATTTTCAGTTTGAAGTATTGTATACAAGTTTGAAATTAATAAACCTAATACAATCATCAAGATTAAGTACATAAAATTCTTTTTAAATTCTTTCATATCTATCACCTAATCTTCATAGTCGTTAATATAATTAAAATTAATTAATTTATCATATTTTTCAATGACTATTCTTTCTGATTGATTGATTTCAATGAAAAAACCTTTCTCTCTTATAATAGAAACAATCCCGAACCTTTGACTTATTGATGCATTTAAAGTTTTAGAATTGCCGATTGCTTTGATTGCAATTGGTGCATATAATGGTGTTTTATTAACCATCAAGGTATCTCCAGCCGTTCGAATTTCAGTCGTGTTAACTAATCTTTGGCCACCAATAGAGATTGCCTCTGCTCCAGCTGCATTAAGCTCATTAATTAGATTCAGTATTAAATTATACTCATGAACAATATTATTATCACTACTACTTGTAGAAAATTCATCTTTACTATTATCTATTGTAATTTCTACACCCTGTCCCATCACTTTAGTCATACCAGCAAATTTCTTATAAAGTTCTAATTGTCTGCTTAAGGAATCAATTAGAGCGTTCTCTTGGGATACTGAGTCCTTAATATTTGTTAGTTCATCTTCTAACAAAAGTACTTCTTCTTCTAGAGCAGTTTTCTTTTGATTCACAGCTTCTAATTCTAAAATCAACTCTTTAGAACGTAAGCTTGGTAAAACCCCATCTAGCAATTTATTTTGTACAACTTTTACTTGAAATGAAATGATCACACCAAGTAAAATACTAAAGATTCCAATCCAAATGTATGCCCTTAACTTTTCTTTATTCAAAATATCTCACCTTCATTAATTTTATTTTCTAAAAAGAGGCAAATCGGTTATACTTACATCAATTTCACCATAATTAATTTTTTTCTCTTGCAAATCATGATAGATATTAACAAAGTTATTGAACTTTTCCTCTATATTTGAACAATCACCAAAGTTAACTTTTAAACCTGTGTAAGTATAGATATAAACATTGTTATTATTATAGTCTATTTTGTTATTAATATCAATACCTGATTTGTTAATCAACTTTATTAGGATAATGAGATTGGATAGTATTTCTTTATTGTTATGAATTTCTAGTTTATTGTTTACTTTATAGTATGATAGCTCTAGACCTTTTACAGAAAAACTTGTTTTTATATCTTTATTTATAGCTAGTACGTTTCCTTCTGCATCTATTATAACTTTAATGTTATTATCAGTAATTTTTAAAAATGGTTCCTTATAAATAATATTTAATTTGACCTTATTAGGAAATTTCTTCTCAACAATAACACTATCGATCATTGGTATCTCAAGAATTTTATCTTTTATATAACTTCTACTATGAATAACATAGTTCATTTCACCTACAACCATATTCTCAATAGTTTCTTGATCACCATACAAGCCAATATTGTACGACACATCATTTATAGTAAAAACATCTAATCGAAGGAATAGTACTAGAACAACAATTATTATAATGGCTACTAATACTTTTTTCATATTTCAAAATCTTTCATTATATAATTATAAATTTTTTCACATGCGTCTTTTTCAGTGTGTTTCTCTAAGTTCTTCTTCAGGGATTGGATAAAACTATTAGATCTAATCAACTCAAAAATTGCTTCTTCACTTAACAGACTTTCTTCAATCATTTTTGCTAAACCTTTATCTTCCATAGCTTTAGCATTGTGCATTTGATGATTATCCGTTACATTTGGTGATGGAATTAAAATAGAAGGCGTCTTAGTATATTTTAATTCAGAAATTGTAATCGCACCCGCCCTTGAAATAACCAAATCAGAATTCAACATATATTTGGGCATTTCTTTTAAGTAATCATGTACTTCAATATTGTCCTCTAAAGTTATTTCCTCTTCTTCTAATCGATTCATAAACCCTTTATAATACTTTCTACCAGTTACATGATAAATATTATAAGCGTAATCACCATTAAATTGCATTATAACATTTAGCATAAGATCATTAATTTTTTTAGCACCACCGCTACCACCAAAACTTAACACTTTAGTAGCATCGACATCATCTTTAGTAAGACCATCTAAATTTTCTTTAAATGCCTTACGAACTGGATTACCAGTGTATATAATTTCAGTTTTTCTAGAAAACCGATTAGCACTCTCTTCATAGCTAATAAAAACAGTGTCTACGAATTTTGATAAAATTCTATTAGTTATCCCTGGAAAGGAATTTTGTTCATGAATATATGTCTTCTTATTCAATAAAGCAGCTATTAATAAGACAGGTCCACTAACATATCCACCGGTTCCAATCACAACATCTGGTTTATACTTGAGTATAATCCGTGTCGACTGAAACAATCCGACAAGTAGTTTAAAACCTACTAAAATATTTTTTAACTTATTCACTCTATTAAAACCTTCAATTGTAATGCCTTTAAAATCAATAAAATTTCTTGGTACGATCTCACTTTCCATGCTATTATTCTTACCAACATATAACACTTGATTATTTTTATTCTTAAATGATTCAACTATTGATAAAGCAGGATAAATGTGTCCACCTGTACCACCACCTGAAATTAAAACTTTCATCTTTCCTCCTTTAAAATATTATTTGAACGTGAAATATTCAATAATATACCTATGGAAATTAAAACAACTAAAATTGCATTTCCTCCATAACTGATGAGGGGCAATGTAATACCCGTTACTGGCATTAAAGAACCGACAACTAGAAAGTTGATTATAACATGAAGAGAAAGCATTAACGTTATACCAGAACCTAGATAGAACCCAAACTTATCTTCGCATTCCATAGCAATTCTAAAACCTTTATAAATTAAAATTAGAAATAAAAATAAAGTTATGACAACACCTATAAAACCCCATTCTTCTGCTATAGTTGCTAGAATGAAGTCGTTTTGAGATTCGGGTAAGTAGAGCTTATTCTGAGTACTCAAACCTATCCCAACGCCGAATAAACCACCGCTGCCTAAAGCGTATAAAGACTGAATACTCTGATAACCAAAATTTAATGGGTCTGCAAAGGGGTCGCGAAATGTTAAAAATCTTTGCATACGATAATTTGAAGAAGTAATCATATAATATAAACCTGAAGATCCTGTAATAATTATAAATAAAAGATGCTGGAGCTTAATACCAGAAATAAATATCATCCCTATTACAATACTCATAATGATTACAGCATCACTCATATTTGGTTGTTGATAAACTAAAAACGCAAAAATTAAGCCGAAAAATAGATATGGTATGACACCCATAAAAAAATCTTTAATAAATTTTTCCCGCATCAATAGTGCCTTAGATAAAATAATGATGATAAATATTTTTGCCCATTCACTAGGCATAAAAGAAAATCCTGCAATCTTTATCCATCTTCTTGAACCATTCACTATAAAAGCCGCATCTGTATATAGTAAAGCAAATGTGAAGACTAAAGGAATTAATGCTAAATAGCCTATTTTTTTAAATACTTTATAGGGAAAAAGTGAAAAAACTAGCATTGCTGTAACACCAATGCCTATTGACTTAATATGGTCTATTAACATAGAATTATAAGGTTTGTTAACATCCAGGTAGTAACTTGAACTAAACACTTGAATAATCCCTATACCCAATAAAATGAAGGTGATAAAAATTAATAATAAATCATATTTAAATAACCGTTTCATTTAACCACCCCAACATTTTCTTATAATTCAATAACAATATTCTTAAACTCTTGTCCTCGATGCTCATAACTTTCATACATATCCCAACTTGCACATGCTGGTGATAATAAAATTGAATCCCCAGGTTTAGATACATCTAAGGATTTCATAATTGCTTCTTTAAGGGTCTCAACAAGTAATATATCACATTGAGCATTCTTCTCGGCAGATGCTTTTATCAGATTTTTAGTTTCACCAAAAAGAACAATAGTTTTTACTTTATCAGTGAATGATTTTGTTAAAGAATCAAAATTACTTCCTTTATCCATACCACCTGCAATAAGAATTGTATCCTCTGTCATCGCTTCTATTGCCTTCATCGTCGCTTCAGGATTCGTTCCTTTTGAATCATTATAGAATTTAACATCATTTAAATTTCTTACAAATTCTATTCTATGTTCAACTCCTTTAAAGCTTCTCAATGTGTTGGCAATGACTTCAATACTAATGCCGGAATAATAAGCAATAGCTGTCGCTGCAAGAGCATTTTCAATATTATGATCGCCGAGAATTAATATATCATTTATATTACATACAGATAGTTCTAAGTTCCCATCTTTTACTATAATTGATTGATCTTTAACATAAATACCTTCTGACAGAACATTATTTAAAGAAAAATAGATAACATTTACTTCTAAAGCCTTTTCTCCAATTTCTTTAGTTATTTCTTGATCATAGTTCAAAATTAGATAGTCATGATTCTTTTGATTCATAAATATTTTTTTCTTGGCTTCTATATATGATTCCATTGTTTTGTGTCGATTCAAATGATCAGGTGTTATGTTTAGAATTGCTGAGATTTTGGGTTTGAAGTCTACAACAGTTTCTAATTGAAAAGAACTTACCTCAGTTATTAAATAAGTTTCTTCATAAGACTCGAACATCTTTGAAATAACCGGTAACCCAATATTTCCTACCACATGGTTATGTATACCTGCATTATCAAATATTTCTCCTACTAATGCTGTAGTTGTTGTTTTCCCATTGGTACCAGTAATACCTATGAATTCACCTTCTAATAGATTATAAGCTAACTCTAACTCACCAATTACTTGTACACCTTCTTCTTTTGCTTTTCTTATTGGCTCTATATCTAAGGGCACACCTGGCGATAATACAATTAAATCAATTGAATGAAAATTTGTCACATGATTACCTAATATAAACTCATTAACATAAGGTTTTACATCATTAATTAGATCGTTTAATTTTTTTTCCTCTTTAAGATCATTCATAATAACATAAGCACCTAATTGATTCAATATTTTGGCTGCAGATATTCCTGATCTAGCCATCCCAATAACCAATACTCTTTTTCGATTTAGCTCCATAAAACACTCCTATCCAAAATACATAACCATACCTATTAATCCACCGATTAGAGTTATCAATGAAAACTTAAAAACTATTTCTTTTTCTGTACTTCCCGATAATTCAAAATGGTGATGAATAGGTGTCATTTTGAAGACACGCTTGCCTGTTTTTTTGAAATAAGCAACTTGAATAATAACCGATAAAGTTTCCATAAAATATACAAATCCAATAATCGGAATAAACAGTTGCATTTTTAAAATAATTGCAATGGCTGCTACAAATCCACCTAAAGCTAAAGAACCAATATCACCCATAAAAACTTTTGCTGGATTCCAATTATAAAATAAAAAGCCTAGTAGACTTCCAATCATTCCACCAATCGCAATCAGTACTAATTGATCCATTAATGACATAGCCAAAAAAGCAAAAAAAGTAAGTACAGTTATTGTCACACTAGTAGATAAACCATCTAACCCATCAGTTAAATTCACACTATTAGTAACTGCTAGTATAAAAAAAACATTGAATATAATATAAAAGTAACCTAAATCAATAGTAATATTCCATAAAGGTATTAAGATATCAGAACCAATATTATAGTAAGCAAGAAGGGTTACTGCCAAACTAACAAGAAATTGCCCAATTATCTTTTGTTTAGGTGATAACCCATCATTTGTTTTATATTTTATTATTTTATAATCATCTAAAAACCCTACTAAACCTAATCCATATGTGCTAGTTATAACTAATATAAATCTTAAGCTAAAATTCATATTGATTATAAGAATCATCAATAAACTAGACAAAAATATAAACCCACCCATTGTAGGTGTCCCTTTTTTAGAATAATGCGCTTCTGGGCCTTCTTCTCTAATACTTTGACCATATTTTAAATCATGTAATTTTTTAATCAGAACTTTGCCCAATATTAATGAAAACAACACACCTAAAAATATGGCTGATAATAAATGTAGTCTATTAATCATATGCTCTCCTTAACTCTTATTTTTAACGACTTTATTATTATAACATATTTTTAGTTATCATTAAAATTTGGTTTGATACCTATATGTCTTAGTGTTGATTCCATAATTTCTTTTACAATTGGAGCTGCTACAACAGATCCGAAGCTACTACTTTGTGGTTCATCAACAATCACTAATATAGCTATTTCAGGATCCTCAACAGGTGCAAATGCAAAAAAAGAAGCAATTACTTTCTCTTCATCATACACACCATCTACCAATTTTATAGTTGTTCCGGTTTTACCGCCCATTCTAATGCCAGGAATACTTGCGACTTTACCCGAACCATTATTTATAACCGATTCTAACATTAATTTTATTTTCCTAGAAGTATCACTTGATATGATTTTTCTTTTCGTCCCATTAGTATTTTCATAAATCACTTCATTAGCTGTTTCAACTTTCCTAACGATTTTCGGTTCAACTAAATTACCGTCATTAACTAAAGCTGAAAGTGTTCGCATTAACTGTAATGGCGTTACAGAAACACCATGACCAAACCCCATTGTTGCTAACTCTACCGGCCCAATATTATCCACAGACCTAACATTATAATTTTGAACGCCTGGTAATTGCATCTCTAATTCATCATTCAATCCAAAACCTACTAAACCTTCATGAAATTTTTCTTTACCAATTTTTTGTGCTACTTTTGCAAATACTGGATTACAGGAATTCTCTAAAGCCTCCGTTAATGTTTCGCGACCATGATGCCCTGGGTAAATCCAACACTTTAATTTGTAATCATATACTTCATGATAACCCGTTGTTTCATTAAATTCAGTTGAAGGTGTAACAACATTTTCTTCCAATCCAATAGCAGCAGTAATCGTTTTAAAAGTTGAACCAGGTTCGTAAATCCTTGAAACCACTGTATTTTTCCATTTTTCATTCCATAATTCAACTTTTTCTTCTTCACTTAAACTATTATACTCATCTTCATCCATATTGACGTTCTTTCCTCTTGGATTGTTCAAATCGTAACTTGGCTCTGAAGCCATGGCTAAAACATTTCCTGTCTTTACCTCCATAACTATTGCCGATATATTGTTTGCGCCGGTTTCTTCTATTCCTTTTTTAATGCTCTTTTCAGAAAAGTGCTGGATAACCTCATCAATGGTTAAATAAACATTTGCTCCATCGACTGCTTCTATTCTTTCCTCATTTCCATAAGGAAGTGGACGACCAATTGCATCAGTTACAGTCCTTAATACACCATCTGTACCTTTTAACTCTTCATTTAGCATATACTCTATCCCAGCAATTCCTTCAGAATCAATTGTTGTGTGACCAATAACTCTTGAAGCAAAACTATTATACGGATAAACTCTAGTTGGATCATCACTAAACCATATGCCAGAAAAATCTCCAACAATTAGTTGGTCTTTTTGTTCTTGAGTAATTTGTCTCGCTAAAGTAAATCTTATCCTTGCTTTTTCATATAAAAAATCAAAACTTTCTTCACTCATATTCAAAATTTCAATCACTTCAGATTTTCTATTAATATCGAAAGCTTCTTTGCTTAGATAGACTCTATATCTAGTAATGCTATGAGCTAATTTTTCCCCATTTCTATCAAATATTATACCTCTTTTAGCAGGAAGGGAAAAAGTTTTTGTTTGACTCGCCAAAGCTTTAGTTGCATAATAATCGCCTTTTAATATTTGTATGTTATAATAACTGATTGAAATATAAACTATAATTAGTGATAATAGAAGTATTACAACGGATAAACGGGCCTTCATTTGTGTACTTGGTTTACTGCTTCTCATTTTTTACGCCACCATTTAACTTGCTTATACTATTAATCAACTCTGTATCTTCATCCATCGTATACTCCCATTGTTTTTTTATATAGATGGTTTGAAATGTATCAGGATAAACCATATTAAGCTCTGTCATTGCTTTTTTTTCAATTAAATTCAAGTCTAAATTTTGACTAATGTCTGTTTTTAATTTTTCTATTTCTAAAGTTTTATCTTGAATTTCTTGATCTAAATGAAGAGATTCCATTTTTGATTTTACAATTAATGAGTTTCTTTGAATTAATACATACGCAAGAGAAAAAACAACTAAAAAACAAACAAAATAAAGAGCTGAAGTAACTAAAGTATTCATTAGTCTTTCGCGTCTTTTCATCTGTCGTTTGTTTTCTTCTGCCAATCTAGAAAGTCGGTCACTTTCTTTATTAACATAATTGAAGTTGTTAAATTTATACTCTTTCGCAGCATTCATAAATTAACTCCTATACTCTACTTTTTTTCAGCAACTCTTAACTTTGCGCTTTTTGAACGACTATTAACTTCTAACTCTTCATCACTTGGATAAATTGGTTTTCTTGTAATTATTTTTATTTCTCGTTTTTGATCACATGTACATATTGGCATGTCAGGTGGACAAGTACAATCATTATAAAGCTCTTTAAAAGTATGTTTTACTATTCGATCTTCTAATGAATGGAAAGTTATAATCACTATCCTACCTTTTTTATTAAGTCGATTCACTACATCAAATATCGTTTGCTTGATAATATTTAACTCGTTGTTCACTTCTATCCTAATGGCTTGAAAAACTCTTTTAGCTGGGTGAGAATCACCATATAACTCCCTTTGTGGTATAGCTTCTTTAATAATGTCCACTAGCTCATGAGTTGTTTCAATTTTTCCTGATTCTCTTCTTGATATAATATTACTCGCAATTCTACGTGCATACTTCTCTTCTCCATAATCGAAGAAGATTTCTACTAATTCATCATAAGTATAATCATTAACTACATCCATTGCAGTGATGACCTGGTTTTGATTCATCCGCATATCTAAGGCCCCATTTTTCATATAGGAAAACCCTCTTTCAGGGTTGTCAATTTGATAAGACGATACCCCTAAATCCAAAAGTATGCCATCGATCTTCTCAATTTCAAGGTCATCTAATACGTTACTAATATTTGCAAAATTATTATGTACTAATTTATAATTGCCACCGATATTACTTAGCACTTTTTCAGCTTTTTCTAAAGCCTCTCGATCTTGATCAATGCCAATTAATAATCCGTCATTTAATTTCTCTAAGATATGTTGTGAATGTCCAGCACCACCAATTGTTCCATCCACATAAATACCATCACTTTTTATCTTTAAATTTTCTATACATTCAGTCAGTAATACAGATTCATGTTTGAATTTCATATAATCACCTAAATTCCCAATTCTGCCATTTGTTCAGCTATTTCATCATAACTAATATTATCCGGTGCATTGTAACAGTTCCATTCCTCTTTACTCCACAACTCAATTCTTTGACCAACACCAATAATCATGACTTCTTTATCGATTTTACTATGTTCTAGGAGATTATTAGGAATATTTATTCGTCCTTGTTTATCAATTGTACATTCACTAGCGCCTGCAAAAAACAAACGCACAAAAGCCCTTGCATTCCTATTGGTCAATGGCAAAGTTTTTAACTTTTCTTCAAAAACTTTCCACTCATCTTCAGGAAACAAGAATAAACAATTATCTAAACCTTTTGTTAAAAAAAAGCGTTCATCAAGATTTTCTCTTAGTTTAGATGGGATATTTAGACGCCCTCTAGCATCAATTTTATGATTATATTCCCCAATAAACATAATTCCACCCCCGTTTATGGGTATCTCACCCATATTATACCACAATTAACCCATTCACGATAGAAAATATTATAAAAATTATTTTTGTAAAGAAAAATAGATAGCAATAAAAAAACAGCCGATTTTAACCGACTGTTTGTTTAACGATTCTAAATTTTGATTTAATTATCTAAATTTTTTCATTTTTTCTTTTAAGTAAGAAATAAGCACTAATGCCTATTAATACTAAGGAAATTACTTGAGCTATACGTAATGGCCCTAACATCAAACTGTCAGTTCTTAAACCTTCTATAAAGAAACGACCAATTGAATAAAGCCCCATGTACATTAAAAATACGTCTCCGTCCTTCTTCTTTAAACGGTTCCCCATTATCAGTAAAAATGCAAATATTAAGAAGTTCCAGATTGATTCATATAAGAATGTTGGATGCACATATTTCCCATCAACTAATATTGCCCAGGGTAAGTCTGTTACACCACCGTGTGCTTCACCATTAGCATAATTTCCCCAACGACCGATACTCTGAGCAAGAACTAGAGCAGGCGCTACAAAGTCTGCTAACTCGAAAAAATTTAATTGACGTCTTTTACAAAAGATATAACCACCAATTAAACCACCGATCACACCACCATGAATTGCTAATCCACCACCACGTAAATTAATCATTCTCATAAAGTCACCAGCGTAATAGTCCCAGCTAAATATTACATAATATACTCTAGCACCAACAATACCTGAAGGTAAGGCAACTAAAATCAGATCAATTATATCATCTTCTTTATAACCCTTTTTTTTCGCCGTCTTTAATACTATAAAAGACCCAATAAACATTCCCATGGCTATTAATATCCCATACCATCTAACTTGTAAACCAAAAATCTCAAATGCAATTGGATTAACCAATCTCATCACCATCGCTTTCAACTATAGATACAACTGCGTATTTCTCGTTAAAATGAGAATTAAATACTTCTAATATATACTCATAGGTAATCTCTTCTAATAAATCCAAATACTTAAAGCAATCCATTCCTTTAATATAATAATTCGTAAATAAAGAAGCAATTGCTTGTAATGAATTAAAAGAAGAAATATATCTGCCAGTAAACTTTCTTTTAATTCTAATAAGATCTTTTTTATTAAAACCTTTTTCCTTTACCTTATCAATCTCTTGAATCACCCTTTCATATAACTCATCAGGATAGTCTGATTCTCCACCAATGATTGTGTGGATAAAGAATTCATTAAATGAATGTTCTGTTGAAAAACTCTCGTCAATCCATCCTAATTCGTAAAGTTCTTTATATAGAGGACTAGAATTACCAAATAATGCTATCAAAGCTATTTTAATAGCAATTGCACGTTTAAAGAGCTCTTCACTCTCATATTTCTTCACTTCTTTAAAAGCATAAATAAATTTCGGTTGCGAAACATCGTTTTTCTCTCTAATATGTTTTTGGTTGACTTCTGATTTCTCATCGCCCATGACTAATTTAGGTTCATAATCTCTTTCTATAAATTCTTTCGATAGCGAAGATTCTACAGTATCAAAAACCTGCTGGTAATTTACATCTCCAATAACAAATACAATCATATTTCGAGGAGAATAAAAATATTTATAACAATCTAATAAATCATCTTTCGTTATCTTATTAATTGATTCCACAGATCCGGCAATATCTTCTCGCACAGGATTATTCTTATACATAGCTTTTAATGCATTAAAATAGACTTTCCAATCTGGGTTGTCAAGATACATCTTTATTTCTTGTTCAATTATTCCTTTTTCTTTTTCAACATTTTCATCAGTTATATGTGGACTTTGAACAAAATCAATTAATAATTTTAAAGACTCGTAGAAATTATCTACTGTTGAAAAATTATATGCAGTCGCATCAAACTTTGTAAAAGCATTTACCCTAGCGCCTAGCAAAGCAAATTTTTCAAAAATATTTCCTTCATGTTCTTCAAAGATTTTGTGCTCTAAAAAATGAGCAATTCCTTCAGGTTTTTTTATGATTTTTCCCGTATTGTCTATAAACTCATTATAGATTGAACCATATTTAGTCATAAAGTAAGCGTGCTTTTTCCTAAAATCTTTTTTAGGTAAAACAAAAACTTTTAGACCCGAAGAATGTTCTCCAATTATAATTTTCTCATCTATACTCTTATAATATTTATGTTTAATTCTCATTAGCCGTCACCTGTTCTTTTCCTTTTATAAAATGAATTGTATCCAGTTCAATTACTTCACTAACAGAAACAATGTCTTCAATTGTAACAGCTTGATATTTTTTAATTAATTTTTCAATATCAATCACTTGGCTCCCTAATAATTGGTTATAGTAATAGTTTATAAAAGAATTCGGATAATCTGACTTTGATTCTAAAGAAGAAATAATTGACTTTTTAGCAATAGATAATTCTTCATCTGTAATCATTCCCTCTTGAATTTTAGTAATGTTGCCTTTTATCAGATCTACCACTTGCGTTTTATCCTTTGTATTAATTCCTGCAGTAATTAGTAGTATTGATTTGTGTTTTTCTAATTTTGCATAAATGTAATAGGAAAGACTTTTTTCCTCTCTAATTTCATTAAATAACTTGGAGTTTGCGCCACCACCTAATATAGTCGTGAATAATACACTTGCCTCATAATCATGGGAATCATAACTAATATTTGTTCGAAAACCTAAAGTTAATTTTCCTTGTTCTACTTCCATTACTTCTTCTACATCTTGAACCTGGTGTATTTCTTTATAAATATTTTCCCGTTCCAAAGAAATAATGCTTTCTCGATCAAATTTCAAATTTTTCCTGATAACTGATTCTACTGAATCAAAATCGATATTCCCAATGACACATATATCTATAGGTGATGTTTTTAATATTTCTCTGTAGTATCGATACAAATCTTTTCCATTAATTTCTTGAATATTCTCTATACTTCCATTCTGAGATATTTTAAATGGTTCTCCTTCACACATGCATTCAATACATCGCCTAATGGCATAACTAGCTTTATCATTTTTTAAACTACGGATTGTTTGTATAAGATTTTTCTTTTCTTGCTCTACATATTCGTCTTTGAACCCATTATTAATAATCAATGGATGATTAATCAACTCATTAAGTGTATCAATTGATTCTAAAAAAATATTATTAGATGGTACATAACGTTTATCAGGTATTTGCATCTTAAACTGAAAAACATGCTTTTCTCCATATTTATGTACATCAGAAACTAATATCGCACCATAAAGTCCGTCTAAGTGGATATTCAATTCTTGAGCAGTTTTATATTTCTTCATACCTCTTTCAAGTACCCTTGTTAACAAAGCATTCATTGATGCTTCTTTTTCCTTCAATGGTCTTTTAATATAAATTCCAATCAAATCCGTTTTGAATTTGTCAGACTTAAGTAAATGAAGATTCACTTTTTCTTGTATTTCAATATCTTTCGTTTTATTAATCATTTTTACATCCCCTTTTATTCGCAATCTTAATTATATATTAAATTACCCCAAAAATAAAATTAATAATAAAATTATTTGTAAATATCTCAATTATCTAATATAATTCAAGATGAATTTGTAAATATGAAAGGACGTAAAAATGAAATTAGGAATTGTCGGTTTACCAAATGTAGGAAAAAGTACTCTATTTAACGCTATAACAAAAGCTGGGGCTGAATCAGCTAACTATCCATTTTGTACAATTGATCCAAACATAGGTGTTGTGAGTGTACCTGACGAAAGACTTTCAGTGCTCTCTAATATTAGTGGATCAAAAAAAATTGTGCCAACTGCTATTGAGTTTTATGATATAGCCGGTCTTGTAAAAGGCGCTTCTAAAGGTGAAGGACTAGGCAATAAATTTCTTTCTCATATAAGAGAAGTACAGGCTATTGTTCATGTGGTTCGATGTTTTGAAAATCAGAACATTGTTCATGTTGATGGAAAAATTGATCCATTAAGCGATATTGAAACAATTAATTATGAGTTAATTTTATCTGATCAAGAGCTTATTCAAAGACAGTTAGATAAAAACAAGCGCACTCTGAAAAGTGATAAAAGTGTTGCAAAAAATGTAGAAATTCTTGAAAAAATTAATGAAACACTCAATGAAGGTATTTCTGCTAGAACCATTGATTTTTCTGAAGATGAGTTAGAGTATGTTAATACTTTGAATCTTCTATCAACTAAACCAATTATTTATGTAGCTAACGTTAATGAAGACGATTTAATGGATGATACAAATGACAACGAGTATGTAAAAGCTGTAAAAGAGTATGCTAAAACTGAAAATGCTGAAGTAGTCGTTATATGTGCAGAAATTGAACAAGAAATTTCTCAATTAGAACCTGATGAAGCAAAAATGTTTTTAGAAGATTTAGGTTTAGACGAGTCTGGTCTTACGAAGCTAGTTAAATCTAGTTATTCTTTGCTAAATCTTATTAGTTTTTTAACAACTGGAGAAATGGAAACGCGAGCATGGACCATTACAAAAGGTACACTAGCACCGAAAGCTGCTTCAAAAATCCATACTGATATTGAAAGAGGTTTCATACGAGCAGAAATTGTCTCTTACCAAGATCTAGAAGCCACAGGTTCCATGGCTAAAGCTAGAGAAAATGGCAAAATTAGATTAGAAGGCAAAGAGTACATTGTTCAAGATGGTGATGTAATCAATTTTAGATTCAATGTATAAAATTATCTTAAGAAATAGAGTTTAAACTCTATTTTTTTTTGGTATAATATGTATTATAGGTAAGTTTTAAAATGTAGAAAGGTGATTATATGAACTCATTTTTTAAAAAATCAGTCGAACTCAATCTTAAGATTGAGAATTTTATTGATATAATTTCTGATATCTCACTATTATTTGATCAAGTAATCAATGATTATCTTGATGAAGATTTTGATAAATATGAAAATAAGATAATAAGAATTATTAAACTAGAATCAGAAGCCGATACACTTGAAAGAGAGATTAAAATTATGCTCTATAAATACACATTAGTACCAAATCTACGGGGAGATATTTTGTCCCTTATTAAAGACTTAGATAATATAAGCGATATGATTGAAGATACTTCTAAGGATTTTTTAGTACAAAAACCCAAATTTCCTAAAATTTTACATAAAGAAATAAAAAAGATGTGTGATGAAACAATAAAATGCGTTGATGAATTAAGATATGCAACCCGTTCTTTTTTTAATGAAGTTCATCTCATTAATGACCATATAAGTAAAATAAAGTTTCATGAGCATTCAATTGACGAAATTGAGGATGATATAAATACTAAGATATTTAATGACAAAATCATCGACAGTTTAGCAGAAAAAATGCAACTGAAAGAGTTTATTACTAAAATCGGTAATGTAAGTGATGAAGCCCAACGTATATCAGATAAACTTGCAATCTTTAGTATCAAAAGAGAAATTTAGGTGATTAGATGAACTTTCAAGTATTGTTTATAACAAGCGGTTTATTCTTAGGGTGGTCATTAGGGGCAAATGATGCTGCCAATATTTTTGGAGCAGCTGTGAGCTCGAAAATTATTAGATTTAGAACCGCTGCCTTCTTAATGTCTATTTTTATAATAATTGGTGCTGTTGTTAGTGGCTCTGGTGCAAGTCATACACTTGGAAAACTAGGTGCTATTTCAAAAATGTCTGGTGCTTTTATTGTTGCCTTATCTGCTGCTATTGTTGTGACAGTTATGACAAGAAAAGGCCTACCTGTCTCAACCTCTCAGGCAATTGTTGGTGGAATTGTTGGTTGGAATTTTTTTTCTAAGCAACCAACACAAATTGATGTTTTGGTAAAGATTCTATCTACTTGGTTCTTATGCCCCTTTTTAGCCGCTTTATTTGCATTGATGCTCCATAGATTTTTTGTTTTTATAACACGTAAAATGAAAATGAACTTATTTAGACGTTATTATTACATTCGATTAGGATTATTAATTGTTGGCTCTTTTGGTGCCTATTCTTTAGGAGCAAATAATATTGGAAATGTCATGGGAGTTTTTACGAATGCTTTCCAGTTTAACTCAATCAATATTTTTATATTTACTTTAAACAGTACTCAAGTATTATTTTTACTGGGAGGAATTGCTATTGCTTTTGGTGTAATTACTTACTCAAAAGGGGTTATGAGCACTGTTGGAAATCAAATTTTAAAAATTTCACCCCCTATGGCTTTAATTGTCGTATTAGCAAGTTCTTTGGTATTATTCTTATTTGCTTCACAATCTTTGAAGATGTTTTTAGTATCATATAATCTACCTTCTTTACCTCTGGTTCCAGTTTCTAGCTCACAAGCCGTCGTTGGATCTGTCATTGGTATTGGTTTATCCAAAGGTGCTAACAATATTAATTATAAAAAACTACAAAAAATCGCAATGGGTTGGGTTATTACGCCTATAGCGGCATTAGTTTTATCTTACATTAGCTTGTTTTTTATGCAAAATGTATTTCAACAAATTGTTTACTAATATTTAGGAAAGGATGACTTATGGAATTTGAAAAAATTATTAATATTAATACAATTGGGATGCCTTACGAATCAAGAGAAATATCAAACAATGATATCTTTAGTTTAACAGAAGAACAGATCATTACCTCAAATGAACACAAAAATCTATTACTCATCATCGATCCACAAAATGATTTCATGGAAGATGGTAACTTAGCTGTCAAAGGCGCACGAAACGATATTTTAAACCTAACAACTTTTATCTATAACAACCTTCGAAAAATTGACAAGATTAAAGTTAGCTTAGATTCTCATACTTATAAGCAAATTTTTAGTCAAATTTGGTGGGAAGATTCCGAAGGAAACCATCCAGATTTTTACACTATAATTGATAAAAACTCTAAATTTAAACCTGTTTTTTATAAAGAACATAGTATGAAATACCTAAAACACTTAGCTGAAAATGATAAAGAACTTATTATTTGGCCATACCATTGCCTATTAGGAACTTTTGGACATAATATTGAAGCTAACTTAGAAAATATGTTATCATATTTTTCTCTTGTAACTAAGAAAACTGTTGAAAAAATTACTAAAGGAACGAATCCATTATCAGAAATGTATGGTATTTTCAAAGAAGAGTTTTCTGATGTTAACACTGGAATTAATCCTATGTTAGCAAAAGCCTATGGCAAATACGAGAATATAATCGTTGCTGGAGAAGCTAAATCCCATTGTGTTCTAGAAACTGTTAAACAAATGTGTGAATTTTATTCCTATGAACACTTTAGTTCAAATATATTTATACTAGAAGACTGTATGAGTTCGATTGAAGGGTTTGAAGAAAAAACACTTAAATCATATGAAAAGCTTGTGAAGGATTATAATATTGTATTAACTACTTCAAAAAAAATTAGATTATAAGGCGGGATAATCAATGGCATCACTAAAAGATTTAGAAAATAATTTTTCAAAACAAGAACGCAGGATTGAAAATCAATCAATTCGATTCTATTCAAACAAAACAAAATCAACAAATGCATTAATTTTTCTTCCAGGTACATCTGGCAAATCAGAAACTTATTATCAGATCATTTCAGAGTTGGATGATTCTTTTAACATTATCGCTTTTGATTATCCGATTATAATGAAGATTGATGATCTAATAGAAATAATTGAAAAATTTATTGATTCTTTTGATTTTCAAAATATTAGCCTTGTTGGAAACTCTTTCGGAACGTTACTTATTCAAATGCTAGTTAATCGTCGCCCAAATATTTACCGTGATGTTTTTATGATTAACCCAGCTACTAAAACAGTAAATGTTAAATCCGAAGACATTCAAAGTCATATAAAGAGTTATAAAAAGCAATTACATGTACTCAATGGAATATTTCCCTTCTTATATAAAACTTCTTATAAAAGAAATATAAAAGTTATGGTTTATAACTCTTCTATCAAAGATAAAAAGAAATGGTATAAGTTTTATATTGATTTATTTAATGAAACCAAAAGAGAAGAATCTATTGCAATATATGAATGTCTATTAGATTTCTGGCAAACTAAAAATTTCCTTAAATCTGATTTTAAAGATTATGAAAAAACTGTTCATGTATTAATGTCTGATATAAATACCTCTCAATCAAAAAGTGAGTTTGAATCTGTACCAAAGCTTTTCCAAAAAGTTGAAATATATAAACTTCCAGATAATAGGAATTTAACATTGATTAAACATGCACAACTGATTTCTGAAATCATAATAAATACTTTTCATTAAAAATAGCGATCATAATGATCGCTATTTTTTCTTTACATAATTAGTTGAAATAATCCTAACGCAATGCCAAGACCAGCAAAAATAATAATGAAAAATGGTGTTATTATTTGAAATGCTGCAATAATCATGGCAAAAATATCTTTATTACTAAACTTCACTTCTTCACTTTTAGTCATAGATTTATAATACATAAGTACTTCCTCCTCGTTACTCTGCTAAATGACAAGCAACATAGTGGTCAGGTCTTAATTCTCTAAACTCTGGTACTTCTAATGTACATATTTTTTCTGCTATTGGACATCTCGTATGGAATCGACAGCCTGCTGGCGGATTAGCAGGCGATGGTAAGTCGCCTTCTAATATCTGTCGTTGCTTTCTTAACTTTCGATCAACTTGTGGTACAGCTGATAACAAAGCTTTTGAATAAGGATGTAATGTTTCATCAAACAAATCTGTATTTGATGCCTTTTCAACTAACTGTCCTAAATACATTACTCCTATTGAATCACTAATATATTTAACAACACTTAAATCATGAGAGATAAATAAGTAAGTAAGATTCATTTCTTTTTGTAATTTTTTTAATAAATTAATTACTTGGGCTTGAATTGACACATCTAAAGCCGAAACTGCTTCATCAAGAACAATAAATTCAGGATCCAGGGCTAGGGCTCTAGCAATACCAATTCGCTGTCTTTGGCCTCCACTAAACTCATGTGGATAGCGTCTAATATGGTATCCACTTAAACCACATTTTTCTACAACATCTTTCACTTTAGATTCTAATTCGCTTTTCTTAATTAAACCATGTTCTAATAATGCCTCTCCTACTAACTCACCAACAGTCATTCTAGGATTCAAAGAACTATAAGGGTCTTGAAAAACAATTTGCATTTTCGTTCTCAAATCACGCAATTTTTTCTTATCATATTCAAAGATATTTTCACCTTTAAAATATACTGCACCATCCGTTGGCTCAAGTAATCTTAACATTGTGCGACCAGTTGTTGATTTCCCGCATCCTGATTCTCCAACCAGACCAAAAGTTTCACCCTTTTTAATATCAAAGGTTAAACCATCAACTGCTTTTACGTGGCCTACAGTTGTTTTAAAAAAACCGCCTTTTATTGGAAAATGCTTTTTTAGATTTTCAATTCTTATAATACTTTCCTTTTTATTCATTATTTAACCTCCTCATCATATAACCAACAGCGAACTTTTCTACCGTTTCCAAGGTCAAATAAATCTGGCATCTCCTTTGTACAAATATCCATTGATTTTTCACATCTAGGAGAAAATTGGCATCCCTTTGGTCTATCTAAAGGATTTGGTACTACGCCTTCTATAGCATGTAAAACTTCATCATCAGTATTTAAATCTGGAATTGACTGTAACAAACCAATAGTATAAGGATGCATTGGGTGATCAAATAATGCATCAACATCTGCCTCTTCTACAACTCTTCCTGAATACATTACGTCTACTCGATCCGCTATTTCTGCTACAACAGCTAAATCGTGAGTAATGAAAAGTATTGCAGTATCTAACTCATCCTGTAAATTGCTCATCAATTCAAGCACCTGTGCTTGAATAGTAACGTCAAGCGCTGTTGTTGGTTCATCTGCTATTAGTAATCTAGGATTACAAGCCAATGCCATAGCAATCATAACACGCTGTCGCATCCCGCCAGATAATGCAAATGGATATTCATCTACTACCTTTTCTGCATTCGGTATTCCTACTAATTCTAATAATTCTATCGATTCAGTTCTTGCTTCTTTTTTGTTTAAACCTCTATGCAATCTTAATACTTCACCAAGCTGATATTCTACTGTGAAGACTGGATTTAATGAAGTCATTGGTTCTTGAAAAATCATTGAGATTTTATTACCACGAAGACTTCTCATTTCCCGCTCTTTAAAATCCAATAAATTCTTACCTAAAAAATTAATTTCTCCCTCAACAATCTTACCGGGATCTGGCACTAGTCTTAAAATTGATTTAGAAGTGACAGATTTTCCACAGCCCGATTCTCCTACGATGGCTAATGTTTCCCCAGAACTAATTTCAAAATCAACGCCGTCTACTGCTTTAACAACGCCTTTACTTGTAAAGAAATGAGTATTCATATTTTTTACTTCAATTACTTTTTCTGACATTCTACACCTCCATTATTTATTCAATTTAGGATCTAAAGCATCTCTTAATCCATCACCAAGTAAGTTAAAAGAAATTACAGTAATAAAAATCGATAAACCCGGTGGAATCCAAAGCCACCATTGATTCTCTAAAGCATATAGACTTCTTGCTGCTTGAATCATATTCCCCCAACTTGGTCTTGGCGGTTGAACGCCTAACCCTAAGAAACTCAATGCTGCTTCTGTTAGAATTGCTCCTGCCATACCCATAGTTGCAAATACAATTACAGAAGACATAACATTTGGTAGAAGGTGTTTAAAAATTTTACGGCTATCTCTAATACCTAAAGCTTCTGTCGCTTCCATAAATTCTTGTTCTTTTAATGATAAAATTTGTGCACGAACAATTCTTGCAATACCTGGCCATCCCAATAATCCTAATACTAGCATAACATTATAAATACTAGGCCCTAAAATAACTACTAATGAAATAGCAATTAATAGGAAGGGAAAACACATGACCATTTCCGCAAACCGCATAATTAACGTGTCAATTTTACCACCATAAAAACCTGAAATACTTCCCAGTATAATCCCAATGAAAACTCGAATAGATACTGCTACAATACCTACAGAAAGGGAAATTCTAGAACCGTGAACAATTCTTGTATACATGTCTCTTCCTATTTTATCCGTTCCTAAAAGGTAGGTTTTATTCCAAGTATTATAAGTCTCTAGTTCTTTTCCATCTATTGATACTTCAACTTCACCTTTAGTTGCCTCGTCTCTCGTCATACTGTAATCAACATTGATTAGCTTTCCATCTAACTCATATGTAAATATACTGTTGCGAATATCACGATCAACATATGGTACATCTGTTACATAATGTCCATCACTCGTAAAATGAAAGACTTTTTTATCTTTGCCTCTATAAAATATTGAATTTTCTTCATCTACACGGTACAAACTTAAATTGGGTGGTAGTTCTGAAGATTTTAAATCCATATCATTATACTCAAATGGTGTCACTGCATCCGCCGCCAAAGCCATAAATATCAATATAAAAAGAATAATTGCTGATATAATCGATAATTTATTTTTAATTAGTTTATGAAATGCAATGGACCATGGTGATTCGATTTTAATTTTATCATTTTTCTTTTCTTCCATGCTTTTTCCTCCCATTAATCATATTTTATTCTAGGATCTGCAAATCCATACATTATATCTGCCATTAGATTTCCTAACAATGTTAAACTTGATAATAATAATGATGTACCCATTAAAAGCGGATAATCTCTATTGTTTATTGAATCAATAGCTATTTTCCCCATCCCTGGCCATCCAAAAATAGTTTCTACAAGAATTGCTCCTGAAAATAATAATGGTATTCTAAATCCTAATAATGTGATAATTGGAATCAAAGCATTTCTTAATGCATGTTTATATATTACCACTCTTTCTCTTAAACCTTTTGCTCTAGCTGTCATAATATAATCTTGACGTATAACTTCTAACATACTTGAACGTGTATAACGCATAAATGAAGCTGAGGCACCTAGCCCTAGTACAACGGCGGGTAAGATTGCATGTATAAAAATATCTTTATAGACTGCTAAAGTACCCAAATCTCTAACGCCTGGAGTAATCATACCTGATAAAGGTAGCCACTGTAAGTCAATTGCAAATACTTTTAGCAATAACAAACCGAAAAAGAACGACGGCATAGAAATTCCTAATAGTGAAAATACCGTTAAAGCACCGTCTGTCAATGTATACTGTTTAGTGGCGGATATAATTCCTGTAGGAATGCCGACGACCAAACTAATAATCATTGCAAATAAGGATAACGCGAATGTATTCCACATATGATCTTTTATAACACTTGTTACTGGTTGTGCATATAAAGTTGAGTAACCTAAATTTCTTTCAAATACAGCTTCTGAGATCCAACTAATATATCTTTGATAAATTGGCTGGTCTAATCCAAATGTTGCTTCAATTCTAGCTTTTTCTTCGCTTGTCATATTTGGATCCATAAATTTACTAACAGGACTTCCTGGGGAAGCATGTGAAATGAAAAAGACTACGATTGTTATACCTATTAGTAATGGGATTGATTGTAGAATCCGTCTTACAATATAAGTTTTCAAATTTTACCTCCTATATGAATATTAAATATTAATTATTCTTAATATGTCCATTTAAAGACAATAGCTCAGCAAAGCTGAGCTATCATTTTTAAATATTTAGTTTTATATTAATTTAATAATCTAATTCAACAGTTTCTAATGCATCTACCCATGTCCAATATGGACCAATTTCCATACTTTTAACTCTGTTATTAACACCCCATATTCTTGTACCGATTGAAACAAACATATAAGGTAATTCTTCGTTAGCTAGTTGAGCCCATTCTTGATATATCTCAGCACGTTTTTCTTGGTCATACTCATTTCTACCGGCTTCAATTAACTCATCTGCTCTTTCATTTTCAAAGCCTCCAGCGTTAAATGCACCTAAGTTTGTATTGTCTGAGTGGAAGATTGCATATGGATCTGGATCAATTGCTAATGACCAACCCATATTCCAAACATCAAAGTCTTGTTCGTCAAATACTTGCGTAACAACAGCATTAAACTCCATTACATTAGCATTTACATCAATTCCTAGTTCTCCCCAGTTATTTTCTGCCACTGCAATTAAATTTAATGGCCATTCTGCTTCTGAATAAGTTGTCCATTCAACTACAAATTGTTCGCCATCTTTCATTAATTTGCCTTCATCATTTTTAACCCATCCAGCTTCTGCTAATAATTCTTGTGCTTTCTCTGGATTATAATCATACTTGTTCAAAGTTGATTGATCTGGAGCAGCCCATGAAATTGGAGAGATAGGAGAATCTGCCGCTTGAGCAAAACCTTCCCATTCATTTTCAATATATTCATCCATTCGAACACCATAAGCTAAAGCTTGTCGAACACGCTTATCAGCAAACTTATCTTTTCTTAAGTTAAAACCTACATAACGATAAGAGTTTCCTAAGAATTCTTGCACATCAGCAATACCTGTATCAATCATTGTTTCATATGTCTCAATGTTTGCACCTGGATTCGCTAAATCAACTTCACCAGAAGCTACTGCTGCTGGTTGTGTTTCATCAGGAATCATTCTTATGATAACACCATCAATTTTTGCCGGACCTTTATAATAGTCTTCAAAAGTTTCCATTTCAGCATATTGGCCAGTTTCATAAGTTACAAACTTCATAATTCCACTACCAACAGGTTCTCTTAATTTAGATTTAAATTCATCCCACGTTTCATAAGCATAATAATGCTTTGGCATAATTCCATAACCAAAGTCTCTGATTTTACTTACATTAGCTTCTGTAATAGTAAAAGAAATTGTATAATCATCTATTACTTCAATTCCCTCTATAGTATCTGCATCACCATCTCTATAAGCATCTACACCTACGATATCTGCAACAGCAGGTCCTCTTGATCCATCATATTTTGGATCAGCAATGGCATAGTATGTAAACTCTACATCTTCTGCAGTTAACTCTTCGCCATCATGAAACAAAATACCTTCTTCTATATTAAAAGTATATGTTAACTTATCTTCACTAATTTCCCAATCTGTAGCAACACCATTGTTGTCAACAGCGCCAGTTGAGTCATATCCTACAAGCGGTTCAAATACTGCATCAGCTACCCACATGTCATAAACATCACTAGCTAAAATTGGATTAAATAATCCTTTTAAGCTTGAAGTTGCAACAGTTAATACGTTACCTCTTTCTTTAGCTGGATTATCTGGCCCTTCATCAACAACTTCAGTTTCTTCATCAGTTGTTTCTTCTACAGTAGCTTCGGTTTCTTCAGTACCCTCTTCTTCATCAACAGGTGCTTCAGTGTTAGTACAACCAACAAAAGCAAATGATAAGATTAATACTAGTACTAATAAAAACGCTAATCTTCTCTTCATAAATTCCTCCTCTTTTCTTCAGTTAACTCCTCTATAATCTCTTGATGCCGCCTCAAAAAATGATTTTTCTATATGCGACATGTTATCATTATAATATTTTATCATTGAAAGGTCAATTGTATATTTGAATTTATTAAAATTTTCTGAATATAATAGAAACTCTATCACCATCAGTCATGAAATATTTATTTTTTTTGTAAACTGTATACAATTATTCTAATCTATCATTATAATGTTATTTTCCTTATTTTATTATAAAAGATAACGTTTTCACAACATTTTAACCTTGACATTAATAACAGTTAAGTTATCATTGAGTCGACAAAGAAAATTAACTTAATTATTATATATTTTAAAAAATTGAAAGGAGAAATTATGAGCGCATTAGTCATGAAACTTAAAGAAAACGACCACACAAAAATTATTGAATTATGTAGAAAATTTACAGCCATTATATTCGCGAACTTTTTAATTAGTATAGCATTTAATGCTTTTTTTATACCTAATAACTTATTAAGTGGAGGTGTTGGCGGATTATCCTTAATGTTTCATTATTTAACTGAAATGCCAACTTTTCTCTTCTATGTAGTATTAAATATACCACTATTTATTATTGGCTTTATATTTATTGACGGAGAATTTATATTCAATAGTTTAATATCTCTTGTTTCAATGACGCTGTTTCTAAATCTAACAGCACATATAGGGCAATATGTTACCATTAACGATTTATTAATTGAAACGATTATCGGAGCGGTTTTAAGCGGTACTGGTATGGGACTGTTATTTAAACTTAAATCATCTCAAGGTGGTTTTGATATTATTGCTATTATTTTGAAGAAAAAATACAATATTGAAATAAAGAATCTATTGCTACTATCTAACTTCATTGTTATTTCAATTTCGGGTTTTATTTTTGATTTCAGATTGGCTTCTTATACTTTATTAGGTTTGTTTATTGCTTATGAAATCTTAGCAAAAGTTAAATCTGGTGTTAATCCTGACAAAAATGCAATGATTATAACAGATCATCCAGAAGAAGTAACTAAGAGCATTACTTCCACTCTAGGTCGTGGCACAACATTTGTTAATGCACAAGGCGGCTATACAAACGATACTAAAACAATCGTATATTGTACTCTAAAAAACTCTGAAATTGTGAAATTAAAGAATATCATAAACCAAGTGGATCAAAACTCTTTTTTAACAATTAATGATCTAAACGAAGTCAAAGGTCAAGGCTTCAAAAGTAACTTTATCTAGTTGGGCAACTCTTCAGTTAATTTGTATTTTTAATAGAATTTTCTTAAGACAACTTAATAAAGGACATAATAAAAAGGGATTCTCAAATAAATGAGAATCCCTTTTTTTAACTTTTATTTAATCTTACTTACATTGCTTTTTTTCTTCCAGTGTAACCTTCCCAGAAGTCAGCATTTTCTACTTCTAAATTAGAAGCATTGTAAATAGGAACTTCTACGCCAGCTTTAAGCTGATCGTCGTAATCTTTTAAACATTCAAATGCAGGCTTGTTTAATAAAACAATTGCAATTACGTTTAACCACGCCATTAAACCTACACCTATATCTGCAATACCCCATGCCAATGATGCAGTTCTAACTGCTCCAAAGTAAGTAGCACCGATGATAAAGAACTTTAATGCGTACATAACCCATGGTCCAGTACCGATCTTAGCTTTTAGATAAGCTACATTTGTTTCTGCAATGTAGTAATAAGCTAAAATAGTTGTAAATGCAAAGAATAATAATGCAAATGCAACGAATGATGCACCAAAACCAGGAATTACTGCTTCTACAGCTGCTTGAGTGTATCCAGGTCCAATTTCAATGCCAGGTAGGTTTTCTACAATATATCCACCAGCACCGTCTTGAGTGTTGTACATACCCGTAATAAGAATCATTAGACCAGTAGCAGTACAAATAAATAATGTATCAATGTAAACACCAAACGCTTGAACTAACCCTTGAGCTGCAGGGTGATCAACTTCAGCAGCTGCCGCTGCATGTGGACAAGTACCTTGACCCGCTTCGTTTGAATAAATACCACGTTTTACACCAATCTGAATCATAGCACCAATAATACCACCAAATGCTGGTTCAGCTCCAAATGCTGATCTAAAGATTAAACCAAACATACTTGGAATCAATGAAGCATTTGCAATTAATACATATAATGAAACAACAATATATGCAATTGCCATAAATGGTACAACAACTTCAGCAAATTTAGCGATTCGCTTAACACCACCAAATACTACAATACCTAATACAACTGAAAGACCTACACCCGTCATCCAACCAGGAATTTTGAATGCTTCATATAAACCTGATGCAATTGAGTTAGATTGAACTGAAGGTAATAAAAGACCCATGGCAACTAAAGTTGCTATAGCAAATAATACAGCGTACCATTTAATACCTAAACCTCTCTCAATGTAATAAGAAGGTCCACCACGATATTCGCCATCAACCTTATCTTTATATATCTGAGCTAAAGCAGATTCTACGAAAGCAGAACTAGCTCCTAAGAATGCAATAAGCCACATCCAGAACATCGCTCCTGGACCACCAACTGCTATCGCTGTTGCTACACCAGCAATATTACCAGTACCAACACGGCCTGAAATAGAGATTGCTAATGCTTGGAAAGATGAAACACCTTCATCAGAGTCGTTATTATCTAACATAATTTTAATCATGTGACCCCAATGTCTAACCTGTAAAAATCTTCCTTTGAGAGTAAACCATAAACCAACACCTAATAATAATGCAATAAGTGGTAAACTCCAAATAATACCGTTTAGAAAATCAACTACTGTTGCTAACAATTTCCACGCTCCTTTTTAAAATCTACTATAACCAATAATATTACAGTTATTTAATAATGCAATTTGCATACCAAAGAAAAGATTACGAAATTGCAACAAATAAAAAATAGACTTAACAAAAGCGCGAAGTCTATTTCTCAATGTGTGAAATTAATTTCACACTATTTCTTTCATATCAAATTTTATTGGTCTTTCAAAATATTCTTTTATATCAGTAAAGGAACTATATCTCCCCAAAGCACACATTAGTTTTGGAACAATAGCTTCCGTATTCATATCTCCAGAGAAAATAATATTATCGTTCATTAATTTTTTCCCAACTTGATAAACACTTAAGTCTACCCCCTCTTCGAAACACTGCGTTGTAACAACAACGACCACATTCTTATTAATTAATTCCTTTACTTTTTTGTGAATATTTAACTCTTTAAAAGGCATGCCACCTATACCAAAACTCTCAATAATAACACCGTTAAAATGTTCTCCTGCATAATCAAATATTTTAGGATCAAGTCCAGGAAATAGTTTAATAATAAGTATATTAGTATCTAAATCAAAGCGTGGTTCATAATTCCCTTTTGTTGTTTTTTCAAGTTCAATAACATCATTGTTAAATCTAATTTCTCCATATTTAATTTTAGCTACATATGGAAAATTAATACTTTTAAATGCATCGTAACTCATTGTTTTCATCTTCACAGCTCTCGTACCATTTATTAATTTTCCATCAAAGGAAATATAAACTCCAGATAAATCTTCTAAAGCGAATAATAAAGCGTCATTTAAATTTTGAATGGCATCAGTATACGTTTCTTCAATAGAATGCTGAGCACCCGTAATAATTACTGGTTTATCAATCCCCTCTAACATATACGTTAGCGCAGATGAAGTATATGCCATTGTGTCTGTACCGTGCGAAACAATAAATGCATCATAATTAGAATAATTACTTGAAATCTTTTTTGCAATTTTAAGCCAGTGTCCCGGATTCATATTCGAACTATCAATATTCATCAATAAATCACCATCAATCAAACACTTATTCTTATTATTAATTGATGCAATTAGCTTATCAACATTATAATAAGGCTCAAAACCATCTCCATGGTCTGAAGATACGATTGTACCTCCCGTAGATATAAATAATATTTTTTTCATAAATCCCCCCTAAATTATTTTTATGCATCAATCATTCCAAAAAATACTTATCTAATTCTTATAATCCATAATCATTGATTTTATTGTGTAATTGCCGCCGACTTATATTTAAGACTTTTGAGGCTTGTGTTATATTCCCATCACAACTTTCTATTATTTTAGCAATATATTTAGACTCAACATCTTCTCTAAACTCCTTTAAACTAATTGCTTTACCTTCTTGATCATAAGTCTTACTATCAACAAAAAGTGTATCTTTAGTAATCAAACCGTCTTCAGATAGAACAACTAATCGCTCAATTATATTCTTTAGTTCCCTAATATTCCCAGGATAATCATAATCTAATAAATACTCCATTACATTTTTATCCATGTCTTTTATGTTAATCCCAAGTTTCTTAGAGGATTGTTTAATAAAAAAGCTAATTAGATTAGGAAGGTCGGACTTTCGATCTCTAAGGGAGGGCACTCTTAAGATAATCGTACTAATCCTATAAAATAAGTCGTCTCTGAATGTTTCTTGAAATTTGTCCAGTAGATCTTTATTAGTCGCGGAAATTAATCTAAAATCCAATTTTATCGCTTCTCTTCCACCTACTCTTTCAATTGTTTTGTTTTCAATAACCCTTAATAACTTCACTTGCATATCCATAGATAATTCTCCTATTTCATCTAGAAAAACAGTTCCATAGTTTGCATTTTCAAATTTACCAATTTTTTGAGCAGTTGCACCAGTAAAAGCGCCTTTCTCATGACCAAACAACTCAGACTCTAAAATATTCTTAGAATAAGCATGACAATTAACAGGAATAAAAGGCTTTTCACTTCTATCACTATTATTGTGAATGAATTTTGCGATAACTTCTTTTCCAACACCGGATTCTCCTAAAATCAAAATGTTAACATTGCTTTGAGATGCTTTCTTTGCTATTTTTAGAACATTCTTAAAATCTTTGTTTGAAGTTTCTAACATATATTTACTATCTGTAACGGCACTCATCAAATACTTTTCTCTAGCTTCTAAAGTTTTCTGTAATTTCCTTATCTCTTTTAGAAGTTTATCCGGCGAATTACTTTTAATATAATAAGAAAAAGCACCTTTTTTCATTGCATTGACCGCATTATCAATAGATCCATAACCTGTAACAATAATCACTTCAATGCTTTGGTCATAAGCTTTAATTTCATCTAAAAGTTCTAAACCATTTTTTTCAGGCATAACTAAATCTGTTAATACCAAATCATACTTATTCTTTTTTATTTTTACTAATGCCATATCGGCATTGCTGACATGTTCAACATGATACTTTTTCGCATCTAAAATTGTCTTTACTACTTTTCTAAATTCAACTTCATCATCAACTATTAATATTTTAAAATCACTATTCTTCATTATTTACTCCTCTGGTTGGTAGCGTTAGAATAAATTCAGCACCATCTAAGTATTCACTAATCACATGAATCTTTCCTTTATTTTCTGTAATTTCTTTGTGAACAAAGTTCAAACCTAATCCTGTCCCCTGTTCAGGATATTTAGTTGTAAAGAAAGGATCAAAAATTTTATCAATGTTCTCTTTCTTAATTCCCTTCCCATCATCTTTTACACTGATAATCGTATAATCCTCATTAAGAGATTTACACTTTATTACTATTTTTCCTTTGTTGACAATAGAATCACTAGCATTTGAAATAAGGTTAAAGAAAATATGCTTTAATGACTCTCTATTAAAAAATACATTCTCCTCTTCACAGTGGATTTCTAAATCAATATCATTATTTTCTAAATTTCTATGACTTAACCGTTTAACTTCACTAAAAAAATCTTTTAAGTAAATAATTTCTTTTCTATCGCTAGAAATTCTTGAAAAATTTAATAAATTATTTATAAACTCATTTACCGAATCAAGGGCATTGTTAATACCATTTGTATTCTCTATTAACTCGCTTTTACTTGTATATAACTCATTTTCAATGATATAGGTATAATTACGAATTAAACCTAACGGATTTCTAATTTCATGAGTAACACCTGCTGCTAGTTGGCCAAGAGCAGCAATTTTATTACTATGAATCAATTGATTTTCTCTTAATTTATCAAATGTAATATTTTCAATGATCACTAATATTCTTTGGTTTTTATTTGAATTTGTTAATGTAACAGTTGATAAAGTGTAATATTGATCATCATAAGTAAACTCTTCTTTTAAAACACCTGCTTCAAATTTCATATTTTTAAAGGAGCTAAATATTTCATAAGAAAGCAAATTTTGATGAATAACATTTTCTTCTTTGGCGTCTACAAGGTTCAAAAAAGGTTCATTGGTTTTAAGAATCTGATAATCATTATTAATTATAATAAAAAAATAAGGTAAATTATTAAAAACAATTTCAATATCCTGTTTTGCAATATTTGCTCTTTGAACACCTTTTTTAATTCGTTCATTTAACTCTCTATTCCAATAATAAATAATAATGAATGCAATAACAAAGATGACAAGTAAAATTTGAAAAAAAACTTCCAGTATTTCCTTTGTATTGTCTTGGGTTAATGGCCTTGAGATACCAAACCATTTCTGCTGTATTCTTGACATTGTATTTTTTTTCTTTAATATTCTTATACCTTTATTTGTTATATCTCTCAGCTTGGTTTGGTCTTTTGGTAATGCTAAAATCATAGGCATTTCATAGATAGGTTTTTCTAGAATTCTTACTTGACTTTCTAAAGATAAATCCTTAATAAAATAACTCAAAACGGGCTCATCCCCACCCGTTGCATCTACAGTGCCTTGATTTAGTAAATAGAGAGATTCTTGATAATCATTGGTATAATAAAAATTTATTCCCTCTACCCGTTCTCTCAAAAACTCTTCAATAAAATCTCCTTTTTGTATTGCTAAGGATTTACCAGACAGATCCTCCATCGTTTCAATTGATCGATTATTGCTCCGCGTGACGATTACTCCATTTTCATAATAAATTGGATCAGAAAATACAAATTTTTCACTTCGGCTTTCAGACGGAAACATATCGCAAAAGTCAGAAGTTCCTTTTTCTAGGCTTTTTAACGCATCATCCCATACAAGGGGTCTAACGTTAATTTTAACACCTAATTCAATAGAAAGTTCATTAATATAATCAATAACTACCCCTTCATACTGTCCAGTTTCTTTATTAAGAAATCTGAGTGGGGGGGCATTATTATCAGCTGCATAAAGAAAAGGCTCATGTTCATTAAGCCAAACTTTTTCCTCTTCAGTTAATTTTTCATCATTTAATAGAAACGAAACTAACGATTGATTATAGGTTGTAACAAAATAAAAATTAGCAAAAGAAAAAATCAACACAATTATTAAGAAAACTGCCACAGTAATATTTCGTTTGATAATAGTCCCCCTTATAAAATAGACACTATAAAATAGGGATGTTTTTTGAAGGTGTCACTTCATTAAAAAAATCATCCAATGCCGCACAGAATAGTTTAAGATTATCCTCTAAATCATCCAACTCAATTGAAGCAATTGATATTCTAATATGTTTTGTCTTTACTTTATTTAAATAAAATAAATTTCCAGGCGCTACAACAATTCCTTTATCTTCTAAATAAGTAACTAAAAATGAGATATCAATACCATCCTTGAACTGTAGCCAAAAATTGACACCACCTAATGGTTTTATATAAGTAACACCTAAAGGTAAATGTTTCTCTAAAATCTCATTTGCTTTATTATATTTTTCTAAAACGATTTTCTTTATTAAGTCATTTTGCTTTAACCACATACCTTCCTTTACAAAATATTCAAAAGTCTTCTGTATCAGTCCAGAAGTCGAAATATCAGTAGTATGCTTAGCGTTTGTTATTAATCGTTCAATTGGTTCTGGAGCAATCAAATAGCCTAATCTTAGACCCGGCAAAAAAATCTTAGACAAACTCTTTATATAGATTACCTTACCATTTTCGTCTAATGCCATTAGAGTTTTTTTATCATTTTTCTCAGATGAAAAAATTAATTCTGAAGAATAATCATCTTCTACAATAAAAAAATTATACTTATTTGCTAAGGCTACTAGTTTTTTCTTTTCCTCTAAAGTATAAGTATAACCAGTTGGGTTATGTAAGTTAGGCATTGTAAAAAATAGTTTTGGTTGATATTTTTTTACTTGTTCTTCAAACTTACTAAAATCAATACCATCATTAATATCTACACCTAAAAATTGACACCCTCTTGATTTGAAAATCGCTAAGGCCCCAGTATATGTCGGCATCTCTATCATAATAAAATCATTTGGTTTTAATAATGCTTTTGATACAATGTCAATCCCCTGTTGTGCCCCTGAAACGATTTGTAGTTGTTCATCAGTAATGCTAACACCTTCGGGTATTAATTCTTCAATTATAACTTTTCTTAAACTTAAATTCCCTTTAGAATCACCATAGCCAAAAGCATGCCCTTTGTATTGATCAAGGACATCGTTAATAGACTTTTTAAAATCAGAAACAGGGAACAATTCTTCAGATGGGGTACCACTTGCTAAATTGATCATATGACTAGAATACTGAATATACTTTTTGCTATTTTGTTCCGTTTTTAAGTTAATCTGTTTTACATAGGTGCCACTGCCTGCTTTCTTATAAATCAAATCTTCTGTTTCCAATAATTTGTAAGCCTTTATAATAATTGATTTATTAACCTTTAATAGTTCAGAAAACTTTCGGATAGGCGGAAGCTTGCTATGTCCGGTGAGTTCGCCTGTTAAAATCATTTCTTTTACTTGATTAAATAATTGTTCGTATAAATGCTCATAGGCATTGTTATTTAAATTAATTTTTTTAAACTTATCCATTATAACCAACTCTTAAATGATTCATCAGTTCTAAGATGTCCTTTGGTAACTTAGAATATATTTCAAGAGAATCTTTTTTTCTTGGAACCCTTAATTTTAAATAAGTGCTATGAAGCGCATGTCTATTAATAAGTTCTGATGGTTTGCCATAAAGAGAGTCACCTACTAACGGATTATTATAATGGTTAAAATGAACTCTGATTTGATGTGTTCTTCCAGTAATCAACTCTACCTCCAGTAATGATCCTCTTTTCCCAAAATCATTAATTTTTTTAAACTTTGTTAAAGAATTTTTCCCTTCATTAAAGACTCTTCGTTTTATATCTCCTTTTTCTTTTTTCCCAATTGGCAAGTTAATTATTCCTTCATCATAGGGAAACTGACCTGCAATAACAGCATTATATTTTTTTACTATGCTTTGATCCTCCATTTGCTTCTGAACAAACTGATGAGCATAAGAATTTTTTGCAATAATTATAATGCCTGATGTATCCATATCTAAACGATTCACAAACCTGATTTTCTTTTGAATGTTGTTTGATTTGAAATAGAAAGCAATACCATTCGCTAATGTATTAGATAAATGGGTTTTTGTTGGATGCACAACAATAAAAGGCGGTTTGTTTAAAATCAAAACATCACCGTCTTCATATAATATATCTAAGGCCATTTCAATTGGTTCGTAATTAAGTTTTTCCTTCTCAAAGATAATTTCTAATAAATCTCCTCTAAAAATATTTTTAGTAACAGAAACTGCTTTCCCATTTAACAAAATGGCATTTCTTTTTTTAAGTCTGCTTAATAATCTTGAAGAAAATGAATGGTACTGGATTAAATACTCTTTGATTCTTAAACCCTCATTCTCTTTTAAGATTTCTATTAACATTTTGTTAGAATCATTATTTTTTATCATTTATAAACCCCATCTATGTTCAAATTATAATTTAGAACTAAAATTTCAGACGTTTCCTTTTCCCTTATGATTATATATCTATAAAGATTTTCTTTGCAATATTGCTTGATCTGCTTCTGATTTAAGTCACTACATTTGAAATCTAAAATTTCAACACTAACTTTGTCCCAACCAGATTTTTCTAATAAAGCAACTTTTTTAGCATTTAACAGTTCAATTGGAACGGAACCATAAATATTACCATCAATGGTTTCATGCTGTGACCAGAATTTATTATGATCACTCAGAACACTTGCTTCTTTTAAATTCTCAAACCTTCGTTTCGAGAAATTTTTAATATAAATATTATCATCTTGCATCTTATAATTAAAAGGTATGTAAATAAAATCTAACACATTGATTATTTGAAAACATTTTTCTTTTTGAGATGATTCTTCAACTTCAAGTGAAATTTCATCCGTTGCATACTCATTATCAATTTCATCGCATATTTTTCGAATCTCTTGAGTACTTTTACTTATATCACTGTGGCGATTTCTTTGAATATAATACTCTAAATCGTATAGTAAATTTTTTAATCTATAAATTTCATTACTCATAAAAAGCTCCTTTTTGATAGTCTTAATTTATTATATCATTTTAGTTAATTCAATCCAACCATACAAAGGAATTAATTTATTTAATTGAGCATCATTCAAAAAATAAAAAAGGACCCGAGACGGATCCTACCTTAAATCTAATAACCTAAAATACTATACCCACAGTCAACATGTATTGTTTCACCCGTTACACCACTGGATAAGTCGCTTAACAAATACATCGCAGTATTACCTAGATCTTCATGATCAATCAAGCGTTCCATAGGTGCTTTCTCTAAAAAACCATTAAGCAATTTATTAAATTCTCCTATCCCTTTAGCTGCAAGCGTCTTAATCGGTCCAGCAGATATTGCATTAACTCTAATATTATGCTTTCCTAGATCATGAGCCAAGTATTTAACACTGGATTCTAAAGATGCCTTTGCCACTCCCATAACATTATAATTCAACACAACACGTTCACCACCTAGATAAGTTAAACAGATAATTTCGCCATGCCCATCCATTAATTCAGAAGCATATTTTGAAGCTTTTACTAAAGAATATGCACTTATATTCTGTGCCATTAAGAATCCTTCTCTGCTCGTATTAACAAAATCACCATCTAACTCTTCTTTTTTGGCATGGGCTACACAATGGACTAAGCCATCGATAACGTTGTAATCTTCTTTAATTTTATTAAATGCACTTTCATAATCATCATCGTCTGTCACATCAAGTTTCACTAAGGAATAATTATTATACCCATGGTCTTTAACTAACTTCTCAATTGAACGTTTACTTCTATCATTGAGATAAGTGAAAATTACAGTTGCATCATTATCCAGTAATTTCTTCGAAATCCCCCATGCTATGCTCCATTTATTAGCTACACCCATTACCACAATTTTTCTATTATCAACTAACATAATTGCCCTCCTTATTATTGCTGTTATTAGTACCTGGTATTAATTGTACTTTACTTCTATAATTTATTCAAGTGTTTATTAAAATTTTATTATTTTAATTTATTTTGGGTATTAAGTATTAACACATAGGAGGTTCTAAATGAATAATATAATACTAAACAAAATAACAACTCTATTAGTTATGATTATCTTTGCTATACTATCTTTCATTGTGCTCAAACAATCTTTAATAATAATATTACCTTTCTTCTTTGGTTACATTATTTCTAAATTATTTGTTCCAATTTTAAATACTTCAAAAATAAAAAATAAATACATCCTAACGATATTTACTTTTATATTAATATTGATTTTTATTTCTCTTATATCTGGCATAGTATTCTTTATAGGCAGGTCTTTTATAGATTTTCTGTCATCTAGAATTATTAATAATGATGAATTCAGAAGTCAAACTCTTTATTTCTATAACCAAATAATTTCTAACTCTCTTGATCTTCCATTTGATTTAACGATTAATATTAAAACAATATTTGATAATACAATACAGGAAATCATTACTTTTTTAATTGATCAGAGTCAAATGATTGTTGAAAACAGTTTTAGATTTATCGTTTTTTTACCTGAAATACTTGTGTTTATTATCATTACATTTATTTCTGCTTTTTTCTTTACGAAGGATTATGAATTAATTAGTAATATTAAATCCGAATATTTACAGCCATCCCTTGAAAAAATAAAAAATAATAGGTATTACGAAATTATTGTAGAGGACGTTTTATTTGTACTCTTAGGATATATTAAAGCACAGTTGATACTTATGAGTTTTACATTTATCATTGCTTCTTTTGGTTTAGGAATCTTGAGAATCGAAAATTTCATTTTCAAGGCTTTTGCTATTAGTTTAATTGATGCATTGCCAATATTTGGTACAGCAATAATTTTAGTTCCATGGGCATTGTTTAGTCTAGTATCAAATAGAATTTTCATCGCCACGGGATTATTTGTACTATACTTGGTTTTAACAATTTTTAGACAAAGTATAGAACCAAAGATCTTTAGTACTCAGATTGGCCTCTACCCTTTAGCCACATTATTCTCTATTTACGCTGGCTTAAAAATCATTGGTATTTTAGGAATTTTTATCGGACCGATCCTTATAATTATCACCAAAACACTCATCAAACACAAAAAACACGAACATTAAAAGCGCCGTTTATAACGGCGCCTTTACTTTGTAAACCTTATTAACTTACTCTATCACAAGGTTTATCCGGATAATAATGGTAAAAATAATTCTTTACATTATTTTGCATTATGTTATAATTATTCATAATTTAAAATTATAAGGAGGATAAGATGAAATTACTGCATTATATTGAACCAAGCAAAATGTCCATTGAAGAATTGGAAAAATTAATAATGGATACAGAGGCAATTAAGTTTATTTCACTAGCAGGTGTTGATTTAGGAAATCATTCAACTGATGAAAGAATTCCCAAAGAATACATCATGTCAGATTTCAAAGGTTTTTTAGAAAATGGTATTCAAACTGATGGCTCAAGTGTTTTTTTACCAATCATCGCTGAATTAAACAATGCAAAAGTTGACATAATCCCTGATAAAGATGTCAAATGGTTTATAGACTATAACACTAAGAATTTAGACGAGAACGGTCAACCTAAAGGTACTTTAGATATCCCTTCATTTCTAAAGCATTCAAATAAATATGTTGGCTCACGTTCTATTTTAAAGAATACTACAGATTTGGTGAAGAAAGAAGTGCTTTCACTTTTATCAATGGAGAATGCCCTTGATGAACTACCAATTAATTCTGTTGATGAAATTGCAGAAGTTATACTTACTTCTGCAACTGAGCTTGAATTCTGGGTAAAAACTCCAGACCATAGAAGCGATATCGAAAAATTAAATGCTTCACAAGAATTAAAAGAACACTATTGGAAAAGAACTGTTGGCCAAGTAAGAACTGCTATGGAAAATTCCCTTGAAGCACTTGATGCTACAGGGCTTGTTGGTGAAATGGCACATAAAGAAGTCGGTGGTGTAAAAGCTAAATTATCCGGTACAAACTTATACTCAGGTATAATGGAACAATTAGAGATTGACTGGGAATATGCTAATGCCTTACAAGCTGCTGACAATGAACTGTATGCAAAAAATATAATTAAGGATACATTTGAGTCTCAAGGTTTAGAAGTAACTTTTAAAGCTAAACCAATTGATAATGTTGCCGGTAGTGGTGAACATACACATATTAGTATTTCATTATTAACTAAAGCAGGAAAATATATCAATTTATTCTCACATAAAGATCATGCGAATAACTATATGAGCAATCTTGGTTGGGGAGCTCTATATGGAATATTAGAGAATTATGATGTTGTTAATCCTTTTGTTACAGCTACTACTGATGGTTTTAAAAGACTTAAACCTGGCTTTGAAGCCCCAGTTTGTACTGTAGCTTCAATTGGCAACTCACCACAAATGCCGTCTAGAAATAGAACAGTATTGATTGGCCTAATACGCGATCTAATCAGTCCAATGGCTACTAGATTTGAATTAAGAGCACCTAATCCTAATACCAATACTTATCTAGCCTTGTCGGCTTTATATCTGACAATTATGGATGGTATTAAATATGTTGTTGAAAACAAGAAAACGAGTGATTCATTATATGAAAACTTTATTAAAGACGCTAAAACAGATAAATATTATCTTAACAGCGAAAAATTGTTTTGCACTGAAGAAGATGTATTTGATTCATTTACTAAAGAAGAAAGAGACAATTTATTTGGGAAACCACCAAGTACTGTTTATGAGAATTTATCAAACTTAATTGGTAACGAAAAAACTAATATTCTAACCAAAGATAATATTTTTACCGACATATTAATTGCCTCTTACAAAGAATCTATGGAGGAACAATGGAAGAATGAAATTAGATTTAGATTAAAAGAATCAGTACTTCGAACAGTCAGACGATTTAAAAAATTACACACGACTGAAGATGTGACTGATTTAGACATAGTCAATTGGGAAAAGGTAAATACTCTTAGACATGAACTAGCAAAGGATAGTATGTCTAATCAATCCTTATTAACTAAAATCATTTCTGCTTTAGATACTAAAGATTTAGAATCTGCTTCAGATTATCAAATTTTAATTGATAATAAACTTCAAGAACTGCAAGAATTATACAACCAGTACAAAGATAACTTAATTAACTAATATTAGAGAGAGTAGTTTCATCTACTCTCTTTTTTTCGTTTTTATTAAAAGTACACAAAGTTCTTCTATTATGCTTCCAATTATTGTAAGTTCCTATATAATGGTAAAAACAATTAATAGAAGGAGTGAATTATGGAAATTATAAATCTACCTAAAATAGAACTACATTCACATTTAGACGGAAGCATTGATCCGAAACTAATTTTTGATTTAGCAAAAAATCAAGGAATCAAATTAATAACGGATCAATTTGATTCTTTTAAAAAATATGTACAAGCACCTGACACTTGTGATTCACTAAAAACATATCTCGAAAGATTTTCTATCCCTGTACAAGTCATGCAAACAAAAGACAATCTACAAAAAATAGCTTATAATTATATCTTAAACTTAAAGAATTCAAATATTAAATATGCCGAAGTTCGATTTGCACCTATTCAACACGTAAGAACAGGACTTTCGATTGATGAAGTAATCCAATCAGTACTTTCTGGATTAAAAAGCGCTACTGAAGAAACTGGTATAATCTCAAATTTGATTATTTGCGGAATGAGACATTTACCAGTTGAAAAAAACTTAGAAGTTTTTAAAATCGCATCAAAATATTTAGGTTACGGTGTTGTAGCAGTAGATTTAGCTGGCAATGAAGCTGATTTTCCACCATTAGTTCATAAAAAAGCATTTGATTATGCTCACTCAGAAGGCTTTCAAATAACAGTACATGCTGGTGAAACTGGAAGTTATGAGAATATTATTACATCCGTTAATGATTTAAATGCATCAAGAATTGGACATGGCGTCAACGCGATAAATGATGAAGAAACGATTAATCTATTACTAGAAAAGAATATCACTCTTGAAGTATGTCCAACAAGTAATATACAAACAAAAGCTTATAAAACTTATAGAGAACACCCTTTTAAAAAATTATTAGATTTAGGGGTTCGTGTAACATTAAATACTGATAATATGACTGTTTCAAATACAACTTTAAACAAAGAATATCGAATAATGAAAGAAACTTTTAATCTAGATAGATCTGATTTCTTAGAGTTATATAGAAATTCTATTGAAGCTGCTTTCGTAAAACAAGATTATAAAAATAAGTTAATTAAACTCCTCAAAAAATAAACTGTTCATTTTATAGAAGTAAAATTTATAACTACTGCTTAATAAAAAATGTCGCTAAATCTAGCGACATTTTTTATGTTAATTTTTAATATCCAATCCACCAAACATTACAAAGGCGTTAACGACTAAAGTCTTCTTATTGGATTCACTATAATAGGTATCGTTACCAATACCACCTAGTAAAGGCATACCCTTGACTTCAACATTCCATTCCTTAGGCAAAAATATTTCAGTACCACCAAATAATACAGTTACATCGATTTCAGATATATCATTTGAAGTCATTTCAGCCATTTTTAGATCAACATCACAACCACCAAATAAAGCTAAAATAGATGCCTTTTGAAAATCTTTAGAAGTATTTCTCACTTCAACACCTGAAAATATTGCTGTTGTTGAAAAATCACCTTTCTTACTTAATGCACCTGAGTCTTTGCTCTGAAGCATATTAAAGCCTATAATAATTATAATTATTGGCCAGATATAGCTGAACTTAAAAAAGTCTAAAAAACCTAAATTTTTACCAAGAAACACAATACCAATACCTAATAGAATATAATTACCACTTGACCAATTGTTATGTTCATAAAACTCTTTAATCGCCTTATAAATCAATAGTAAAGGCCAGTATCTAAAAACAATACCCCAAATATTTATTTGAAATAAATTCGTTGAATTTAATAGTAATATTAATCCAACTGCCATAATTATGATTCCTTTTTTTTGTTTACTCGTCATTAATTCATCACCTTCTAAACATTATTCAATAACATATTATTCTCATTCTGTTCATTGATCGCTAACGCTATTAACTCATCGATAAGTTCTTTATATGCAATACCTTCGTAGGCCCATAACTTGGGATACATGCTAATTTTTGTGAAACCTGGTAGCGTATTGATTTCATTCACTAATATTTCATTACCCCGAACAAAAAAATCTATCCTTGCTAATCCTTTTGCATCGAGACATATATATACCTTCTTTGCAACATCTTTTATCTTATTTATAATTTCTACATCAAGTTTGGCTGGTATTTCCAACATAGCGCCAGATTCACTAATGTATTTTGCTTCGTAAGAATAAAATTCATCTGTAGGTAATATTTCACCTGGAATGCTTACCTCTATAGTGTCATTACCTTTAACTGCACATTCAATTTCTCGACCTTCAATAAACTCTTCAACGATAATCTTTCTATCAAATCTGAATGCATTATTAACACCAGCCAAAAAGGTTTTTTTATCAATAGCTTTAGAAACACCAACTGAAGATCCTAAATTCGCTGGTTTAATAAACAAAGGCAACCCTAATTTTTTAACAGCTTCATTGAAATTTGCTTCTTCAGATGATCGGTACACAATAAAATCTGATATTTTTATACCACGATCTCTTAGCAGTCTCTTCATAATATCTTTATCCATTCCGACAGCTGAACCCGAAACACTTGAGCCTACAAAAGGAACATTAAGTAGTTTTAAAAGTCCTTGTAGGCTGCCATCTTCTCCATATGGGCCGTGTATAATTGGAAAGACAACATCTATCGCTTCAATCAACTTTTGATCTCTAATGCTGTAAAAAGAAGCTTTACTCTCCCCTGGAATAAAAGCTAACTCATTATCCAAGGCTTTTAGACTGATCAACTTTGGATTATCTACATTTAATAAAAAATTGTTTTCTTCGCATAAAAAAAATCTGCCAGTTTTATCCATTGCAATTAGTGTTAACTTATATTTATTACGATCAACTGCATTAATAATATTGTTAGCCGACTGTAAAGAAACTTCATGCTCAGCAGACTTTCCGCCAAAAATAATGCATAAATTAATTTTTTCCATTCTTCCTCCTTAATAATAACTATAACCTATTGAATAATTAAAAAATACATCATAAAGAAGTGACAAACACTTCCGCCTAGAACAAAGAAATGCCATATAAGATGATTAAATTTCAAATTTTTCCATAGGTAAAATATAGTGCCTAATGAGTATACTATTCCACCACTTACTAAAAAAATTGTTGAAATTGTATTTAAGTTAGTTAAAAGTGGTTTAATCGCAAAGATAATTAACCAACCCATTAACAAGTACATGATTGTTGAAAGCCTCTTATATTTTTTAGAAAAAAACAACTTAAACACTATCCCAAAGAAAGCTATTGTCCATACAATAACAAAAAGTGTTGTACCCAATCGCCCTTTTAAAGCAATCAATGTAATTGGTGTATATGTTCCTGCAATCAATATAAAAATAGCAGAATGATCAAAAATCTTAAAGATATCTTTTACTTTGCCCTCAGGTACACTATGGTATAGCGTCGAAGCCAAATATAAAATAACCAAACTCGAACCATATATACTATAGCTTACAACATATCTAGAATCACCATATTTTAGGCCTACATATATTAATATCACAAGTGCGGCAATTGATAAACCCAAACCAACACCATGAGAAATCGCATTTCCTATTTCCTCACCATCAAATAATTTCTTTACTTTTGTCATTCGTCACACCCCTAATCACACTATTTTTTTATTTCAAAATTCTTAAAAAGTAAATATATAACTAATAAAAATACACCTACTATTGTAAACATACTTCCAATACCAAAGGTATCAGCAACAAAACCTAAAACCGGAGAAACAACAATTAAAAGCGTTGATTTTAATTGACTATTATACGACATAACAGTTGCTCTTTCTTCTTTAGCCATATTATTTCCTGCAAACTCAACTAAATGAATTTTTCTTAAATCTTTAGAAATATAGATAAAGAAGTATATAAAAATTACTAAGATAGGAAAATCAAATCTTACGCCACCGGCTACAATAAATAAGGACAAGGCAAATATTATAAACGTAGTTTTCATAATTTTTTCTGATGAAAAATAATCATTCAATTTATAACTATACCTTGAAGCAATTACTGAACCAATTGAAAAGAAACCATATAATAATCCTAAAGTTATTTTTGTTAACTCATCGACTTCTAATGCCACGTCACCAATATGTAACAAAATAAATCCGACAACTACAGGTTGAATGTAGTCCTTAATGCCTGAATATATACTATTATACACCGAAGAATTAATGATAATCAAATTTAATCTAACATTCTTAAATATTGACTTAATCTGTTTTTTCATTAAAACAATAATTTTTTTAATAGAAAAATCCGTTTCAACCTTATGATTTAAACTCTCAGGATAAGAATTGATCAATAGAAAATCAACCACATAAGGCAATACAGAGAATAAAAATATCTGTCTATATTGGTCTAAGTTTAATATTATTATAATAGATATAAATGATGATAACGCACTTCCCATTTTAGAGTAAGAGCGAGTATATCCATAAACTTTATTCTTTAAATGAAATTGATTGTTCTGTTCTAAATACTCATAAATCATCGCTTTATGGGTACCAGATCTAAAAGCATCACCTAAACCATAAAATACCATAGCAATTAACATAATAATATAATTGCCTCCAAGAAAGAATAAAACAAAGGAAATAATATACATTACAAAACAAAATTTTAACTCATTTTTTTTACCATAATAATCAGCTATAACGCCAGAAGGTATTTCAAAAAGATAAATAATTGCTTCTCTAGTAGAAAATAATATTCCAATCATAAAAAAATTCAATCCATTGCTCAAAAAATATATAAATAAGTACGGTTCAAAAAACTTTAAATTCTTAAAAAAACCATAATAACTGAACTTTTTAATCTGTTTATTTTTTTTTAGATCCATTACTACCTCACTTCATTAAAAAACTTAATGTATGTTTTGATACTAAATCAACATAACCATCTTCGGATATTACAACTGCCAGACAATCTGAGTAGTCCTTATTATTTTTAATGGTTTCAACATATCTTATAGCCGAATTATATCTTGCACCTCTAGAAGTATCACCATTAGTTGTTGCCATACCGTCAAGAATTACACCTATCCCATAACAGACACAGTCTGTATCAATTAATACTGCCCCATCTATACTTGTAATTTTTTTAACTATATCTGGTGTTATGATTTTAGGCTGCACTAAAAACCCTTGACTTTTCAATCGATTAATTTCGCTTTTTGCATTTTTGCTAATAACTAACATTGTACCATTTTTCTGTTCAATCGCCTTATTCATAATAAGAAATAATCTATTAAGATTTAATAGGTCAATCTCTGGAAATAACTCTTTTACTCTTAATTTAAACTCTAAATATGAAATTTCATTTTGAGGTAAAAAAATTTCATTATGATTACTTTTTATTAACGTTTTTTTATTATAAACAAAATTCCATTCATAAAGATCTAAAAAATCAATGACAAAAATATTTTCAGCTCTCTCATTAAATTTCCCAACAATTCTACAAATACCATAGACATACTTACCATCAGATAACAAAGCAATCCCTGACTTACACATTTCTAATAGTTTTCTAATGAGTCGCGTATTATATAGGGATACTTTTTGAGCCAACAATAAAATCTCATCAATGTTTCTGTGACCTTCTTTAATGCCTTTTGAATCAAGAAAAACAATTCTCCCTGTTGAAGCATTGTTTTCATAATATAATGATGAAATATTATTGATTTGATCAAAAATATTTAATACTATACTTTGATCTATACAAGATGCAATAAAGTTATTTGCAGACCTTCGCAAAGTTTCTTTATAGTTAAATAATTCAAAATCCATATTATCAAGTACTAAACGGTTTCTTTGACTGATTTCATTAACAACTTGTTTAATTGAAGCTTGAACTAAGGAACCATATGTTTTACGCTTTAATGCTTCATGACTTTTAAACACCGGGCGATTTAAACCAATACGAACTAAGAACATGAAATCCACCTCTTCAGCAACGGAGGAGGTAAAAGATTTGATTTTATTAGATCTATCATATTCTTTGAAAATCATATCACATAATTCAGAAAAATTTCTTTCAGCAACATAATTATCTATGCGACTTTTTTGATTTTCAAAACCACCATTTAACTCATGGTATTCCGGTAATATTTCTAACTCTACTAAACCATCATGTTTTTTAATTGTAATAATATTTACAGTAGGATTTAAATCTTTATCTAACCTATTAAAAATACCATTTAAATATAGTCTTAAAAATCGCATATACTTTTCCAAATTTAGTTTTCTAGACATATCCCACCTACCCTCATACTATAACATTATACTAGTATTTTACTTTAAAGTCACTTGCATTAGATTCATAATCATATTTTTCAATGTTTTTAATTTTCATAAAGCCATTACCCTTTTTAATGGCTTCCATAAATTCTTTAATATTATTATTCTCATCATTAAGTATTAACTCAACCGTTCCATCTGGTTTATTTCGGACTGAGCCAGATATATTAAATCTTCTAGCCATCTGTTTCGTAAAATATCTGAAACCAACCCCTTGTACATTGCCATGAAAAATATACTTCATATCTAAAACCTCCCTATATCATAATTACCCAATTTAAATTCCTTTAATAAAAAATATTAATTTCTTACTTGAATCATTCTTGTTCTATTGTAATTATTTAGTATTATTAGGAAAAGGTTATTATATTTTGTTATTTAAATAGATACCGTTTTCCTTAAAACAGCAAACGGTTTCCACTTTACTTTTTCTGCTACATGCATATACTAAAGCTATAACAAGTAATAAATATATAAGGAGGTCAAAAATGTTAAATATTCTATTAATGAACTACTTCAGAGAAAACAACACATTAACTGAAAAAGAACTAGAAGACAAATTTTATGACATGTATTAACTAATGACTTTAAAGGAGGCGCTAAATGTTAGAATTATTATTCATTAATTTATTGAATCAGAAAGAGTTTACTGAAAAAGAAAAAATGGATCGACTTTATGAAATTCTTTAAGCAAGCGTTAAATAGTGACAATTTTGCATGAAAAGGCTTTGAATATAAAAATTCGAGGCCTTTTTCTATACATAATTTTAATTCCTACCAAATTAGTCAACTTTATTCAAAAAAGCATTGACAAGTCTCAAAAAAATGATAAATTATATAAAGGAGGTGTTTTAAATGTATATTAACACAAATGAAGAAACAACAAATGAGATAAAGAAAATATTTGAAAGTCAAAGTGATAAACCACAAAACGTTAGAATTTTTATCGCTGGTATTGGTTGAGGCGGCCCTTCTTTAGGTCTAGGTTTAGACGAAAAAAAGGCGGAAGACGTTTATGAAGAAATTAATGGTGTAACTTTTGTTATGGCTAAAGATATTTATGACCAAATGGGAGAAATTACTGTTGAATATAAATTAAATGGTTATAGCGTTATACCAACAGACCAAGATCCTGTTGATTGTGGTTCTTGTTCATCATGCTAAACATTTAAAGACTTCTTTTTTAAGAAGTCTTTTTTTATTGTCAAAATTCATCTACAAATAGGAAAAGGTTCTTATATATAGTCATTTAATCAGATAGCGTTTTCCTAAAACTAGCAAACGGTTTCCACTTTACTTTTTAATTTATAAGCGTATACTAAGATTAGAAATTGAAAAGGAGGTAAAAAATGTTAAGTTTATTATTAATGAATTTATTTTCAGACAAGAGTGCTTTAACTGAAGAACAAAAAGAAAATAATTTTTACAACATGTACTAATAAATTCTTTTAAAAGATGGAGGTATAAAATGATTGAATTACTATTTTTAAACTTTTTTAAAAATAAAGATATGACAGAGCAAGAAAAGATGGAAAATTTATATAGTATGATGTAGAAAGGTGATAAAATTGAATAGATTTCATTAAAAAAAGATCTTTAATTTAAAAAATTAGAGATCTTTTTTATTTTAATTATTCTTTTCTCTAACAATTGAGTTAATTTCACCACCGACTATTAGCAAAATACTACTAAAATATAACCAAAACATTAATATAATTACCGTTGCCAAACTTCCATAAACCACTCTATAGTTTGCAAACTCATTTACAAATATTGTGAAGAAATAAGATAAAATTGACCACCCAACAATGGAAAAAACTGTTCCCCAAATCACATCCTTGATTTTCAGTTTAATATTAGGTACATACATATAGATTAAACCCATTAATAAGGTTAATGTTGATGGTATTAAAATTCTTTTTACTAAATTGTAAGTTTCAAAAATTTCCCAATTAATCTCAATATAGCGACCAACAAATCTAAAAACGCCAACACCAATATTAGGCAAAGTCAATAACAACAGAATTACTATTACTATTAGAACAGTATAAACCATATCTAGAACCTTAACAATAATAAAACTTCTGGTTTCTTTAATTTCATAAGCTTTATTTAGTGAAACCATCAGAGCTCTAACACCTTTAGAAGCCGACCATATAATACCTAAAATAGAAATTGAAACCAAACTATTGCCTTCAACAACTATGTTTTTTTCAATGAAATCTATGGTTAACTGATGCACTTCTTTAGGAAAGAAATTTTCTAACACCATCATTAATATATCCGAGTTAATTGATAACTTCCCTAGAACAGTAAATAAAAAAATAAAAAATGGGAAAATCGATAGCATTAAAAAGAAAGCCATTTGAGCGCTATAGGCACTAACAGAATGTTTACTATATCTGCTAGCCAATTGTTTTAAAAAACCAGCCATTCTTTTCAAATAATCCTTTAATATTTTCATAAATTCCTCCTAATAACATTATAACAAAAAAGTACCGATTTCTTAAGAAAGTATTAATTTTATTAATATCATTTGAAAAATAGCACAAATAGCTTATAATCATAATAGGAGGATGAAAATATGAAAAATAAAAAAACAAAAGGCGGTTTGTCATTGTTTATTTTAATTTTAGTGGTTTTGGCAATATTTGCCGGTTTTAATAGCTACTATACTTTAAATAACGCGGAACAAGCTGTAATTGAAAGATTTGGAGAAGTAGTAAATATTGTTAACTCACCTGGACTAAATTTCAAAATTCCATTTATTGAAGAGGTCTATATCGTTAATACAAACGAAGTAAGAAGATTACAATATGGTTATGAAGTAACTTCTGAACCAACACCAGATTCACAGGCAACTTATAGAGATGTTGAATCAGAATCAATTGTACTAACAAAAGGTTCTTATCTTGTTAATATAGGTGCGGTTATCCAATATAAAGTTACTAATGCTGCTGATTATATTTACAATGTTGATGATCCTGAAGGCACGATAAGATTGGCATTTGAAAGTGCAGTTAGAAGAAATATTCAAAACATGGAGTTAAATGATGCTTTGGTTAATAAAGATACCATTGCAACTCAAATTATTCCTGATCTAGTAAGAAAAATTAATGAATATAATTTTGGTATTACTATTACAGATGTAAAATTTACTGATGTACTATTACCAGCACCAGTACAACCTGCTTATGACGACGTTAATAATGCTAAGAATGAGAAAACTGAATATCAATCAAATGCTTTAGAATATGAAAATGACAAGATTCCACAGGCACGTGCAAAAGCTTTTGAAATTGTTGAATCAGCAAAAGGATATAAAGCTGAAGTCATTGCACAAGCGAAAGGTGATGTTGCGAAATTTACTCAAGTCTTAGAAAAATATTCTAGTTCAAAAGAAATTACTGAAACAAGAATGTATATTGAAACAATGAACGAGATTTTATCTAAGACGCCTAATAAATATATCATTGACTTAAGTGACAGTGATGGCATGGTTAAATACCTTCCGTTAAACCCAGAAACATTGAACAATAAAGGAGGGAATGAATAATGGATTTTAATAATGGACCAAATAAACAAAATTTTGAAGACATAAATGCCAAAACACAGAAAGTAAAGAAAAGTCTACTTAAAAATACAAAGAGTTTTATTATTATCTTAATAGTTTTATTTCTATTCGCAAGTGCCAATAGTTTTATCTATACTGTTGCTGAAGATGAAGTAGCCGTTGTATCAGTTCTTGGTGATATACAAAAAATTGTTGTTGATAAAGACAACGATATTGCTATAGAACAGAACAAAATTGATAGTCGATTTTCAGATGTAGAAATTGTTAGAGATAAAGGCTTATTTTTTAAGATACCATATATAACTAATGTAAATAAAATGAGCTCAAAACTGATCACTTATCAATCTAATGCTGCAAATATTGTTACTCAAGACAAAATAAAATACCAGGTGGCTTTATATGCCCAATGGGAAATATCCCATCCAGGTTTATTTCAAACGTCTTTAGGTACAATTCCTCAAGCCAATGGTATCATTGATGAAGTTGTTTATGCAGTAATCATTGAAAAAATCAATACTTTAAAAAGTGACACCTTTTTAACTGATAAAGAAACCCTTGTTGCAGAATTAGATGAATCACAAAAATTGCTTAATGAACAACTAGCGGAAAAAGGTATTCTCTTAAGAGATATCGAAATTTATCAAACAATTCTACCTGAAGCCAATATAGAATCAACACATCAAAAAATGATTGCTGAACGTCAAGCTGTTGCGCAAAAAACACGCTCTGAAGGTAGAGAACTTTATCGTACAACAGTTGCAGAAACTGATCGTGAAGTGAAGGAAATCGAATCGTCTGCAATTGAAGAAGCAGAAAAAATTAAAGGTTCTGCAGATGCTGAAGCATTAGAAATATACGCGAATGCCTATTCTGAGGATCCTGAATTTTATGAATTCTATCAATCTTTAGAATCATATAAAGAATCATTTGATGAAAATACAACAATATTCTTAGATAAGAACAATCCATATCTAAAGTATTTTAACAGTAATAATAACAATTAAACATTAAAAAAGATGATTACCTGTTTCTTCAGGTTAATCATCTTTTTTTATTTAATATTATTTTTTTAAAATCTTTTGGTATTCATCCATTAATTCTTTAAACTGAATAGGTGTTATCGATTGATGCCCATCACTTAGGGCGTGATCAGGATCATCATGAACTTCGATAATAGCACCATCAGCACCTGCAGCAATTGCAGCTTTTGTCATCGGACAAACTAACTCTCTTCTCCCAGTTCCATGACTCGGATCTACAATAACCGGTAAGCCTGTTTCCTTTTTCATAATCGGTATAGCCGCTAAATCAAGGGTGTTGCGTGTATAAGTATCGAAGGTTCTTATACCCCTTTCACACAAAATAATGTTTGTATTGCCAAATTCAGCCAAATACTCTGCTGCTAAAATCCATTCATAAATTGTTGAACTCATGCCTCTTTTTAAGAGAATTGGTTTATTAACCTTCCCAAGAGATTTAAGCAAACTATAGTTATTCATGTTTCTTGAGCCGACTTGAAAAACATCCACATAAGCATTAAACAAATCAATATATCTAGCATCTGTTATTTCGGTAACAACTGGAAGCCCCGTTAAATCACTTGCTTCTTTCAGATACTTTAGACCATCAATACCCAATCCTTGAAAAGAATAAGGACTTGTACGCGGTTTAAATGCACCGCCACGTAATGCTGTTGCTCCCAGTGATTTGACAATCTTAGCGATTCTTATAATCTGATCTCTTGACTCAACTGAACAAGGTCCTGCAATAATTAAAGGGTTCTCTTCATTAACAATATGCCCCTTTACCTTAACATTTATTTTTTTACCTGTTAGTATTTTCTTATCTTCCATTGTGAATCAACCTCACGCCTGTCGTATCTAATTGATCTAACAATTCTTGAATTTTATCACCAGAAATCATAATAGAATCCGCGATCTCTTTTAAAGGTATTAATACGAAAGCTCTATTTTTAATTTCTTTATGAGGAATGATTAAATCCGGTTCATTCAGAGTTAACTCATTAAATAATAAAATATCAACATCTATCGTTCTTGGACCCCACCTAATCACTCTTTTACGTTTAAGTGCTTTTTCAACTAAATGACATTTCTCTAACAACTCATAGGCGCCTAACTTAGTTTCAATATGAATAACACTATTAATAAAACTTGCTTGGTCTTCAAAGCCTATAGGAGCTGTCTCATAAAAAGAAGACTGACTAATAATTCGAATCCCGTGAGATTCTAATATTTCATAAGCTCTTAATATATTTTCTTTTCGCTCCCCGATATTACTCCCTAAAGACAAATATCCTCTATTCATCTCTCTTTCTCCTTAGTTGAATGGAGAAGTAATCATAGATTCCATTCACTGGTGCCTCGGGTTTTTCGATTTCAACTACAATCTCATGAACTTTTTCAAAAGCATTGAAAATTCTTAAAGCTATTTCTTCTGCTAATCTTTCAATCAGATTGTACTGTTTTGTTTCTACTATTTCTCTAACTAAGGCATATACTAGTGCATAATTAATAGTGTCTTCTACAGAATCAGTAACACATGCTTTTCTTAAATCTGCATATAATTCAAGATTTACTGTAAATTTTTGCCCTAATTTATTCTCTTCTTGTAAAACCCCATGGTAACCATAGAATCTTAATTTTTTTAATGTTATTTTATCCATAACTCTCCTATTTTTTCGCTTTAATATCCTTATATATATTTAAATCCATATGTGGATAAGGGAATTCTATGCCCTTTTCATCAAACTTAACTTTTAAGTTCTCTTGGAAATCAAAATATACACTCCAGTAGTCTGGACTATTAACCCATAAACGAACATAAAAATTAATCGAACTATCACCATATTCTCCTAAACCGACAAAAGGCTCTGGTAGATTTAATACTTTATCATTTTTGCTCACCATCTCCAAAATAGTTGATTTTACTTCTTGAATATTACTATCATAATCAACACCTACAACTAAATCCACCCGTCGTGTTTCTTTTTTAGAGAAGTTTGTTAAACTATTACTTGTTACACTACTATTTGGTACAACAACAAATTTATTATCTGGTGATCTTAAACTCGTATAAAAAACACTAATATTTTCAACGGTTCCTTTATTCCCTGCTACATCTATAAAATCTCCTACTACAAAAGGTCTTAATACAATGAGCAATATACCTCCAGCAAAATTAGAAAGCGCACCTTGGAAAGCTAAACCAATTGCAAAAGTTGCCGCGCCTACAACAGCTACAAATGAAGTCGTTTCTATTCCCATGTATGATACAATTGATATTACTATCAAACCTTTTAAAGATATTCTTATGAGGGGTTCTAAAAAATTACTTAGTGTTTCATCAAGTTTTTTCTTCTTCAAGTTTTCAACTAACTTATCAGTTACTTTATCAGTAATTTTAAAACCAAAGTAAAGCACCAATAGACCAATAATAATTTTTATTCCATAAACTAAAATCAGATTCATTATTGTACTTGCATAAATATTTGCCATTTGATCATCTCCTATTAATCTTAAACTTAAGCCTGTATATAAATTTACCCAATTTTATGTTAATTACACATACTAATTTTCTTTTATATTATTCTTAATATCTTTATAAATATTAACATCCATGTGTGGGTATGGAAATGAAATGCCTTTTTTATTAAATGCCCTTTTTATATTTTCATTAAACCGGTAAAAAACCTTCCAATAGTCTTCAGTACTAACCCATACTTTTATATGAAAAACTATTGAACTCGCTGCATATTCACCTAGACCAATAATTGGTTCAGGCATATCTAGTATGCCTGATTCATTATTAATTACTTCTCCAAGTACTTCTTTTACATAATCAATATCAGTGTCATAATCTACTCCAATATTATAATCTATTCTTCTTTTATCATTAGCCGTATAATTTATCAAACTGTCATTACTAACATTACTATTTGGAATGACTATGATCTTATTATCAAAGGTTTGTAAATATGTGTAAAAAATACTTATTGACTGAACAGTCCCTTTATGGGAGCCTACTTCAATAAAATGACCAACACTAAAGGGTTTTAATATCAATAATAACACACCACCAGCAAAGTTTGATAAACTTCCTTGAAAAGCAAGACCTACAGCAAAACTAGCCCCACCAATTGCTGCAATAAATGAAGTTGTTTCTATACCAATGAAATTTATTAACGGCAAAGCTAAAAATATTTTTGCACCAATTCTGACCATAGGAATGGTAAAGTTAATAATCATTGGATCATAGCTCTTTTTTAAAAGTCTCTTATTTAGTATATGGGTGAGCTTATTTATTATTTTAAAACCAAAATATAAAATAATTAAAGCTAACAAAATCTTACTACCATTTATGACAATAATCTCTGATAGATCACTATAATTGAAATTCAAATTAAAATTTGATAAATCAAACATAACCTACCTCCTCACGATTCGATCTGTAACTTTCATTGCCCGAACATGTTCTTTAACATCATGTACACGAATAATATCATAACCATTCATCACACCAATAACATTGGTCGCTAACGTACCTTCTAGTCTTTCGTCAGAAGGTAAATCTAAAATATAACCAATCATTGACTTTCTTGAAGTACCAAGAAGTAATGGAAATCCCATTTCTTTAATTTCATCTAATCTTGACATTACTTGGATATTTTGCTCAGAATCTTTACCAAAACCTATGCCAGGATCTAAAATAATATTTTCATTCTTTATTCCAGCTTCCCGAGCTATCGTTAAAGACTTTTTAAAAAAATTTTTAATTGACTCAATAATATCTAAATCATATTTGCTATTCTCTTGATTGTGCATAATAACAACTGGTACGTTATACTCAGCAATATGCTTAGCAATTGCCGGTTCTTTTTGTAACCCCCAAACATCATTAATCATATTTGCACCATTTTCTAAAGCAAGTTTAGCTACTTTAGCCTTAGATGTATCAATAGAGACAAAGACATCAAACTTTTTCTTTAAGTGTTTAAGTACAGGAATGACACGATCAATCTCCTCGGTTTCAGTCACTGGTTTTGATCCCGGCCTTGTTGATTCGCCGCCAATGTCAATAATATCTGCACCTTCACGCATCATCAAATGACATTGTTCATCAGCACTCTTAATAGAATTATATTCACCACCATCAGAAAATGAGTCCGGTGTAACATTTAATATACCCATTATTATTGTTTTTTTCCCTAACTCAAGATTCTTACCATTACATTCTAATAACACTTTCATCCTCCTACTATTTATTATTAATTAAGCTCATTACCTCTGATCTGCTCTTAGAATTTGATTTGAAAATACCACGTACAGCAGAAGTAACTGTTTTACTGCCAGGTTTTTTTACACCTCTCATACTCATGCATAGATGTTCAGCTTCTATGACAACAATAACACCCCGGGGCTTAATTTCCTCCATAATGATATTGGCTACTTCTGATGTGATTCTTTCTTGTAACTGCGGTCTCTTCGCTATCTCTTCTACGACTCTAGCCAACTTAGACAGACCAACAACACTACCATCTTGGGGTATATAACCCACATGGGCTTTCCCCATAAATGGTACAAAATGGTGTTCACACATTGAGTAAAAAGGAATATCTTTAACTAAAACCAACTCATCATGTTGTTCCTCACTAAAAGTTACTTTCATGTGTCTTCTTGGGTCTGTATCTAAACCAGAAAAAATTTCTTCGTACATACGCGCCACTCTACTAGGTGTCTCTTTCAAACCTTCTCGATCTGGGTCTTCTCCAATAGCTATTAAAATTTCTCTAAATGCCTTTTCTATTCTTTTATTATCCATCATAATTCCTTTCTAATTTTCTCTATTATTTCAAAGTTATTCTGATGATAGTCAGTACCTTCAATGCTTTTAACAGGCATTACTCGCATCAAAGAATTAGTAATAAAAACTTCATCAGCTGTGTCTATATCTTCTATTCTTAAATCCTTCTCGATTACTTCATAAGAACTTTTTTCTATAACTTTATTTCTCATAATACCCTCTAGTAAACCACTACCACTCATGGGCGTGAACAGGACTTGATTTTTGATTAGGAAAATATTAGTAATAGCACCTTCCGCTAAATGTTTCTTTTCGTTGAAAAAAATAACTTCATCAAACCCCTTGGCTTTAGCACTTTTAAATTCTAATAAGTTTTCTAAATAATTAAGGGTTTTATAGTTGGCAAGTTTTGCAGTAGAATTTCTTAAAACAGAACTAATAGTTAAATTAAATCCTTTTTGATAATCTTTATAATTATAAGTAGAATTCTTCATCATAATAATGAGATCGCTTAAGTTTTTATTCTTTATAACTGCAATTTTTAATGCCCCATTAAAACCATTTTTTCTAATCAGAATCTTAATATATTCTTTTATTTTTTCATCGGAATACATACACCCAATGTTTAAAGCATCTAATCCTTTTCTCAGTCTTTTAAGATGTGCTTCAATATATTCTGGGAAATGATTTGTAATCTTTATTGTTTCAAATAATCCATAACCATACATGGTTCCATCAGATAATGGACTGCTTTGAATTTTCTCGTTATATTCTAAGAATCTACCATTGTAAACATAATACATACATACACCTACATTTTTAATGCTTCTATAAGGGCTTTCCCTTTATCAAGAGATTCTTGAAATTCATCCGCTGCATTTGAATCCCAAACTATGCCACCGCCAACTTGAAAATACACATTATTATTCTTTATTAACATAGTTCTGATAACAATACTTAGATCCATGTTCCCATTAAAGTCAATATATCCTATAGAACCCGTATAAATATTTCTTTGGGTCGGTTCTAATTCATCAATGATTTCCATAGCTCTTATCTTAGGCGCCCCTGTAATGGATCCACCCGGAAAGGTGTTCTCTATACAGTCAACAGCATCATACCCTTTATCTAGCTCACATACTACCTTTGAAACCAAATGATTAACCGTAGGATATTCTTCAATTACAAATAATTCTGGCACTTTAACAGTTCCTGTTTTGGCAACTTTAGAGAAATCATTTCTCTCAAGATCTACAATCATTAATAATTCAGCTCGATCTTTTTCACTATTAAGTAATTCTTCTTTTAATCGATGATCTTCTTCAGAGGTCTTTCCACGTGGTCGTGTACCTTTTATGGGCCGTGTGGATAACTTACCCTTTTCTAGTTTCATAAAGCGTTCAGGAGATGAAGATAAAATTTGATAATCCCCATAATCAAGAAATGCTGCAAAAGGAGCTGAATTAACTGCTCTTAAGTTTGAGTATAAAGCTAATGGATCTGTTCTTAATTTTGTCTGAAATCTTTGGGTCATATTTACTTGGTATATATCACCTGATTTAATATAATTCTTAATTCTTTTTATGGATTGAATATATTTTTCTTTTGTCATATTTGACTCAATTTTTATAGTCTCTGACATTCTATTTGTTGATAGTTCCTCTAACTCAGCCGACTTCACACGATCAATAATCATCTCGACACGTAAAGCGCCGCCAGAGTTAATCTCAGCATCTGTAACAAAATATTCTTTAGTGTCATGGTTATAAATAATACTACCATTATAAAAGCCTAGATTAATATCATAAACATCTAAATCATCTACCGCTGTTCTGGGTAACTCTTCAAAATGATGACATAAGTCATAGGAAAAATGACCAAGTGCGCCGCCAATAAATGGTAAGTCCGAATGGTATTTTATTTTATATTCATTAAGGTAACCTTTTAAGATTTCTAAAGGATTGCTGTTACCATTTAAATTAGTCTCACCATCCACTATTACCTTATTATTTTTTGATCTAAATCGTAAAAATGGATTCGATGCAATAATTGAAAACTTACCTAAATTTTCATAACCTTCTCCACTATCCAAAAATACTGGTTGGTCATCATTAGAAAAAACTCTAAACACCTGAAAAGGCGTAAGTTCTGTTTTAATTTTTTTTACGATCATAATTTTCACCTATCTTCAAGAAATTCTTTAACAAGTCTAACCCCTGCTCCGTTAAAATAGCCTCTGGATGGAATTGCACACCAATAATAGGATACTCTTTATGTTGAATACCCATAACCTCTCCTGATTTCGTTTCTGCTGTTACTTCTAACGTCTCAGGAAGTGTATCCCGTTTAATCACTAGAGAATGATAGCGGGTTACTTTCAAAGGATTATTAAGACCTTGAAAAACACCAATATCATTATGTCTTATACTTGAAACTTTACCATGAACAGGTTCAATAGCTTTAATTACTTTTGCACCAAAAACTTCTCCTATCGCTTGATGACCCAAACAAATGCCTAAAATAGGAATTTCTCCTTTTAACTCTCTAATAACTCTTTTAGAAATGCCGGCTTCATTCGGTGTACAAGGACCTGGGGAAATTACAATTATACTCGGATTTAAATCACGAATTTCTTTTATATCAATTTTATCATTCCTCACAACCTTTACTTCACGTTCAAGCATTTTTAGATACTCAACAAGATTATAAGTAAATGAATCGTAGTTATCAATCATTAAAATCATTATCTAAAGATTCACCTTCCTTTTCAATCATACTAATACTATTTTACAAGTATTTTACTAACTTTTCAAGCGATAAAATAGTTATTGATTTGTCAAATCAAAAGTAATAAGATATTATAACTTAAAAGGAAGTGATTTTATGATTTTAGGCATTACATTTGAAGAAAAAATTCTTCAAGAAATACCATTAGATGAGTATATGAATCTTATTCACTCTTGTGGAATTTCTTTACTTGAGTTTGCCCCAAATTTTATAAACTATGATATTGGTTTCTATAAAAAAATAACCAAAAAAATCAAAATGAACTCTATACAATATAGTTTTCACTTGCCTTCATTTATTGATGAAAATCTAAGCGTCGATAATTTTAATGAAGACAAACAAGAATCATTAATAAATTATTTTGAAAAACTTGACCAAGTTTTTGATTTAACAAATAACTCTACAAGCCTTGTATTTCATGGCGCTAAATACGAAAAAACTAAAAAATCAGAAGCAATGAACAAGACAATTTTATTCATCGAGTTTCTAATAGAGCTCTTTCTGAAAAAAAAATATCATATGACCCTTGCCATCGAAACATTAAATAAAAATAAATACAATATCATTGGAGATTCTCGAAAAGATATAGAAAATATTTTAAATCAAATTGACTCTCCGAAATTAAAGATTTGTTGGGATATTACACATGATTATCTTAACCATGGCGACATACTCTATCCTAAAGGCAGATTCTTAAAAGCTATAAATCATTGTCATATTCATGGTTATAAAGACAATACATCACATTTAAGTTTAAGTGATAATCCACAACTTTTTCCAGCAATAAAATTTGCAAAAAAAAATAATATCCCAATAAACATCGAGCTTTTAATGCAAGAAAATTATTTGGATATTCTTAAAAAAGATATACTAACCATACAATCGATTAATTGAAAATGGATAGTTGTTGGTTTTCTTTTTCTTTTATATTTGAAACGGTTACACCAATGAGTCTTACATTTTTATTAAAATCAATTTTATCAAATAAATCTTCTAAAACTGACATATAATTCTTTACTTCAAACATATAATGTTGATTGCTCTTACTCCGAGTAATGACTTGAAAATCAAAGTATTTTACTTTTATAATAATTGTTTTGGCTACTTTATTCTTATTACTAATGATTTCATAAACTTCATGCATCATCTCTCTTAGAATTTCTAACAATTGTTCTCGATCTCTTGTATTTTTTTTAAGTGTCGTTTCAGTACCGTATGTCTTATTTTTTACTTCTTCTTTCAAAGAACGTTCATCAATGCCACGTATTCGATAATAAACCTCTTCTCCTGAAGAGCCCAGAAAAGAAATTAAATTATTGATTGAATAATTCATTAAATCAGAAACTTTGAAAATTCCTAAGCTATTTAATTTCTTAGCCGATACCCTTCCTATACCATGTATCCTTTCTACAGGTAAGGGTAATAAAATATCAGGTACCATCTCTTTAGTAATAACTTTAATGCCATCAGGTTTATTCCAATCACTGGCCAGTTTAGCTAAAAATTTATTATATGATACCCCTACAGATAAAGTGATACCAATTTCTTCTTTTATCTTCTTTTTAATAAATTTTGCAATGTAAATTGGACTTTGGTATAAATCTGTCACTTCAAGATAAGCTTCATCAATAGAAACTTTTTGAACTTCATCTGTTATAGAAAGAATAATACTAAATACTTGATCAGAAACTTCCTGGTATCGACTTATATTAGGATTTAAAAAGATACCTTCAGGGCACTTTGTTTTAGCTATAAAACCTGGCATTGCTGAATGAACGCCATATTTTCTTGCTTCATAATTGCAAGTGGACACAACACCACGTTCGCCTTTCCCACCAACAATAACTGGTTTTCCTATTAAATCGGGATGGTCTAACTCTTCAACGGAAGCATAAAATGCATCTAAATCTACATGTAAAATTTTCCTCATTTTTCTCACCTTCATCAAAATACTAATTTATATTAATTATACGCTTACATGTTTATCTTTTTTTGTTATAATTATAATAACATAATATATAGGTTTCTAAAATAATTGAAATTATTTTATGTCAGGAGGATAACTTGGATATTAGTTTAATTAAAAACCATATTGAGCAAAACAAAAAGATAGAAAAATATAGTGAATTTTCAGTTTTGATTCCCTTAATAAAAATAGATAATACATTGCATTTACTATTTGAAAGACGCGCCCAAAGTTTAAATTCTCAACCAGGGGAGATTTGTTTTCCAGGTGGTAAAAAAGAAGATGGTGAAACACCTAGCTATAGCGCTTTAAGAGAAACAATGGAAGAGCTAAACATTTTAGAATCCCAAGTTGAAATAATGAATAATCTTGGCTATTATTTTACACCCTTTAATTATAAAATAAATATCTTTTTAGGGCATATAACTCATGAAAATATTGATCTAATTAATTACAATCCTTCAGAGGTTGATAGTATTTTTACAGTACCTTTGAATGTGTTAATAAACCAAAAACCACAGGAATATACTTTTGATGTTAATATGAATATCAGTAAGGATTTTCCTTATGAGAAGATTGAAAATGGCAAGGACTACTCTTTCAAAAAAGGAAGTTATTCAGTCTATTTTTACGAATACAAAGATTATGTAATCTGGGGGATAACTGCTCAGATTTTAAAAGTGTTTTTAGACAATATAAAAGAGTTATCTTAATAAAGTTCAAGACAACTCTTTTTAGTAGTAGTAAGCACGTTTGAAATACTTATATTTAGTTTTATTAATCTTCGATTTTATGATTGGTATTCCTCCTTGCTTATTCTAAATTCTAGAAACACTTGAAAAAACACTGTTTTACATTCATCGTACTGTTTTTTTACTATTAATGTGAGTAGATATAGATCTACTATTACATCCCTACTACTACAATTTATATAAACCTTTTAAAGAAAAAGGATTTATAATTATTTTGTATTACTCTTATACCCAGGAAAGATTAGTTTAAACATTTTTTTATGAAAGGAAAATAATATGAATAATATAGCAGCATTTTTTGATATAGATGGTACACTTTATAGAAACTCACTCATGATTGAACATTTTAAAAAGCTTTTAAAATACGAGGTTTTCGACCCGATTATCTGGCATTCAGATATAAAGCAAAAATTTAATGAATGGGACAATAGAGAAGGTGATTTTGATGTATATATGGAAGAATTAGCCGCTGTATACATTGATAGTCTTAAAGGTTTGAATAAAACCGAATATGATTTTATTGCTAAGCAAGTCATAAGCCTTTGTGGAGACAAGGTCTATTCTTATACAAGAGACCAAATCGCATATCACCAAGAAAAAGGACATTTAGTTTTATTTATTTCTGGTAGCCCAGATTATTTAGTTGAAAAAATGGCAAATAAGTATAATGCCACTGATTATATAGCAACCAAATATTTAACTAATAATGATAATACATTTAATGGAAAAGTAGTACCAATGTGGGACCATAAGAATAAAACTGAAGCTATTAGACAGTTAAAAGAGAAATATAATATTGACTTGAATCAATCATATGCCTATGGTGATACCAATGGAGACATTAGTATGTTAAAAACAGTAGGTAACCCAATTGCAATTAATCCTTCATTTGAATTAATAAATTCAATACAAAATGACGATACTCTTAATGAAAAGGTAAAAATAATTGTAGAAAGAAAAAATGTTATTTACAAATTAAACAAAAATATTGAAATAACGAGAGGTGGTCGATAATGAATCTTGAAGATATTTTGAAAAGTACAAAAGCAATCGAAGTTTCTGTAATTGATCAAAAATATGGAGAATTGAATTTACATACATTAATTGATAAGGGGTTTTCATATCAAGACAATTGCTTTTCGATTATGGCTCCACGTTATAATGGTAAAAATTATCCACTTCATCATGGCGAAACAATTGAAATATTTTTTGTAACTACAGAGAAAAATGATAAAAAAGTTTATAGTTTTACAGGCAATATTGTTAAAAAAACAAGAGAAGCCTCTCTTGTTGAACATGTTATTCAAAAATCCAGTGAAGTTGAGGAAATCCAAAGGAGAGAAGCTTTTAGATTACCTATTACTAAAAGTGCTACTATTTATATTGATGAGGAAGAATTAGAAATCCTTTCAAAAAATATTTCTGCAACTGGTATCAGATTTGTAGTAAATCAAAAGCTTTACATAAATTCTATCGTTAAAGTCAAGTTGTCTTTTGATGACGAATTCTCTATAACAACTGAAGGGAAAGTCATAGAGAGCAAATTACAAAAAGATAGCCAATACAAATATGATACAAGAATTATGTTTATTGGGTTAGATACACCTGAAAAGGATAAACTAGTTAATTATATTTTTTCAAAGCAAATTGAAATGCTTAAGAAAACACCTAATTCTGATGCAGCCGATAAAATATACCATAAAATTTATGGCGATTATAAAGAAAAAAGAAAAGATGATGATGTGGTTGTTAAGACAATTAACTTCTTCTCAATTTTTTCTTGGGTAATGCTCTTTTTAATTGTTGTCTTCTTTATTAAAGCTTCACCTGAAACCACATACGGTATCGGGCGGTTTTTCAATACTGATTATCTCAACCAATGGAATCCTAATGACTTAAACATCACTCTAACACTTACAATTTTCCAAATCTTTATAACAGGTTTAGGACTATCATTAAACACCACCCGATTAAAAAGAGATGATGATTATGTACATATGAGTTTAGTTTTTAATCTTATTATTGCCTTAGTTGTGGCCTTTTTTATTATTATACTATAAACCTAAAACGCATTTGAAGTATAGACTATTTTACGTTTCCATGGTATAATGTAAACGAAGTGTTGTTGTAGGAGGGGATTTATGTTTAATAATATTGTTTATCTACATGAACAAAATAGTTTTCTAGCCAATGAAAAGAAAAACTGTAATCAAAACGAGTTTTATCAATACATATCTACTGGTGAGTTTGTTGATAAATCATCTTTCTATAATATTCAAGATTTTGACAAAAAAAATAAGTCCTTAATACGTTTGTATTAAGGACTTTTTTCTTATTTAATCAGTTAATCTATGAACAAATAAACCACTTCTTAATTTTGGTTCAAACCATGTTGACTTAGGCGGCATAACTTTCCCAGCATCTGCAATGGCAAGTAAATCATCCATTGTCGTAGGATACATAGAAAATGCTACTTCCTTTCCTTGATCAACTCTTTCTTCTAACTCTGTTAATCCTCTTATCCCACCAACAAAATCAATATTATCACTTGTTCTAGGATCTTCAATCCCTAACAAAGGATCTAATATATTATTTTGTAAAATGGCAACATCCAATCGATCAACAGGATCTTGGTCATTAAATATTCCTTCTTTTGCTTCTAGCTCATACCAGTTGTTCTCAATGTACATACCGAATGTATGCTTTTTAGTTGGTCTAAAAGGCTCTTCACTTTCTACCTTCTCTACATTGAATTTTTCCTTTACTTTACTCATGAAATCTTCAAAGGAAAGACCATTTAGTGTATGAACAACTCGATTATAATCCATGATGAATAAATCCTCATCAGGAAACATTACTGACATAAAATAATTATACTCTTCATCTCCAGTAAAATTAGGATTTTCCTCTCTTCTTTTTAAACCTACTTTTACACTAGAAGCAGAGCGA
>DATFJG010000054.1:0-15568 GCA_035269305.1 Clostridia bacterium | reverse complement strand
ACAACACATTTAATGAAGAACGCTTTCTAGAGAGGGTTCTATTATTATTTTTCATAACGTATTTACTATTCTTAGTCTCTACGAAATAACGTGTGCAGTATTCTCCTATAAAATAATTAATATCTCTAGCTTTCAGTTGGTCAAAAGTTTCAATTTTAATATCCTTAGTATTTTTTGCATCTGTAAGATTTGTTTCGTTAACTAAATACTCACAGAAAAACAGAATATCACTTAAGTAAGCCTTTCTAGTACTAACTGCCACAGATCCTTTTAAATAAGTAAAGAAATCTCTTAAATAATAGGGTAGAGCGTTTTAAATTTCGATTGCTTTATCAATAATTTTATTTTGTTCTTCTACTATATTGTCCGGTTTATCTGATTTGTTATGAATCTTATAATCCATTATACCATTCCCAAACATATATTCTTATAGTATAATTATAATAAATTTTTTAGTGTTTTACAAGGTTATAAAATAAATGTTTACTTTTTTAGTTTTTATAATATAATGATAGACGTGCAATAAATACTATAATAAAGAACTAGGAGGTAATTCAATGATATATATATTAATACTTTTGGCAAAAATTATAGAAGTTTCTTTAATGACAATTAGAACCGTTTTATTAACGAAAGGTGAAAGAAAAATTGCAGCTTTGATAGGATTTTTTGAGGTGCTTTTATGGATTAATATCGTAACTAATGTTATATCAGATTTATCTGGTGATCCTTTTAAAGCCATATCCTATGCTTTAGGATTTGCCTTAGGTAATTATTTTGGTAGTAAACTTGAAGAAAAAATCGGAATTGGTTTATCAGAAATCAAAGTCAACGTTAAAGATAGCGATGGTAAAGAATTGGCAAATGAATTAAGAAAAGATGGATTTGCCGTTACCGAAATAAAAGCTGAAGGGCAAGAAGCAAAACGTGTTATTTTATCATTATTCGTAAAACGTAAAAAAGTAAATCAAGTTGTCTATAAAATTACAGATATGCAAAAGATGGCTGTTATCACAACTAGCGATATAAAGCCAATTTATGGTGGTTATGGTTTAAGAAAGTAAACATTTTTCCTAAAGCTATGATAAACTATCATTATATTATTAGTTTATCTTCATAAGTAGGAGGTATATTTTGATATATATACTAATATTGTTTGCAAAAATAATTGAAGTTTCAATAAGAACAATAAGAACGGTTTTATTGATTAAAGGGGAGAGAAGAATTGCTGCAATAATTGGATTTTTCGAAATCCTATTATGGATTACTATTGTCACACGTGTAATTTCTGATTTATCTGGGGATCCTTTAAAAGCAATTGTTTATGCCTTAGGATTTTCCATAGGTATTTATGTTGGTAGCACGTTAGAATCAAAAATTGGTATTGGTCTATCTGAAATTCAAGTTAATGTCAAAGCTAGTCAGAGTAAAGAATTGGTTGAGGAGTTAAGGGAAGAAGGATACGCTGTTACTGAAATAAAAGCTGAAGGGCAGAAAGCAGATCGAGTAATTTTATCATTATTTGTTCAGCGTACAAAAGTTAATCAAATCGTATTTAAAATTACTAATATGCATCCTAAGGCTGTTATTACTACAAGTGATGTCAAACCAATATCTGGAGGTTATGGATTAAAAAGAAATGGGGAGAAAAAATAATGAGTAATATTTATGGAATAGTTGCAATAATTTTGTACATGATGGCAAATGGTTTATTAAATATATTTCAGATGTATAAGAATACTAATGAAAAAGATCTACCTAAAAACTATAATAATAAAGTTATTAAAAAATTAGCTGGTGTCAGTGGATACTTGATAATAATTTTACTTTTAGTTATTTTAAACATATATGGTATTATTATCACAATAATTACTTTCTTATTAGGTTTCTTAGGTAAAAACTTTTTTAACATAGTTGATCATTATTTAATCGTCTTACCAATTAATAAATTACTCAATAATAAATAGAGTTAACTAAAATACATAGAATAGACTATGTATTTCTCTTTAAGTTCAACTATTCCGAAAATATACATTTAAAGAATAGTTGATCGGAGTAATTTGAAGATGTATAAGTTTTAGCTAAAATATTCATTACTAAACACATACTCTTTTCAATACTCTCTTTTATTCTAATTAATTATAATAATGAATTAGAGTTATCCTTATCCCTCTTAATCTAATAAAAAAAGATCCATTGGTAAAAAAATGTCTGCTTCATTATCTCATATAAAAGAATTCAATTTCGCTTATTAATTTCTAATAATAGTGTTAAGCTATTTCATTTTAATTTCTACTCTCTTCTAGTAAGTTTTAAACAATAATAAAATATAATTATACGCGCAAGTAGATTTTATAATCGTGTATATCATCGTTTTAAATCTATACTTGCGTGTATAGACACCTACTTTATAGACTGATCATAATTAAAAAGTCTTAAAACTATTTGAATTGATATAATACTAATAAGTATAAATGAACCTATAAACTTTAAGTTTATATAGATAACCATCTTATTAAATAAACCAATCTGATAAACTAAAATGTTAACTGCGAAAAAAATCAATAATATTATAAAGATTCTTTTTATAATTCTCATTCCATTCCAATTTTCAAGTAAACCTTGTCTAATTGTAATCTTCAACAACGGATAAATAATTAATGTAATAAATATTATGGATACTAGAACAAAAGCATTAATTGGTAGTCGATTAAACTCAAAATCTTTATAAACTAACAAACCAAAATATACAGCATTAAAAATTAAAAAGTTCATAATTGAACTTAAAATTATATAAATATTATAATTATTTTTTCCATATGATTTTATAATATGATTCAAGAAATCTTCAGGTTTATCATTATTAACAATTTCTTTATAATTATTTTTATTTAGTTTTTCCTTAATATAATTTCGTAGTTCATTTTTTTGTAACTCTAATATATTTAGGGAGCTAATCAATTTTAGTAACTCTAGCTTATATTCATTGTATGACTTCATATTTTTAACCTTTCTTAAATATAACTTGGTTAACATAATTAAATTATGTTAACTATCGGTGAGTAATGGATCATACATCATGAGTGCATGATTTTCATAAAGGTACTGATCATCAATAATTTCACCATTTAAGTTGAGAACCTTTCTTCTGACTTCATTATTTCTAATATATCCGCCCCAGGAAGTATGTTGAATTTCATGATAACTTTCGTAAATAGTAAAATCTAAATATTTATGTGAATCTGAGTAAATATCAATTATTAAGTAATCATTTATTATATTAATAACTAATTGATAAGTTTCTTCCGTGTTGTTTTTAAACTGTAAGTCTCTATAATTGTAGACACATGTTGCTCCACTTCCAAAAGGTAATTTTCTATTTGAATCTGGAAAAACGTCAAAACCATGACGAAATCTTTCTTTCAGAGTTAAAGGTGTATGTAATAAGGCCCAAAATAATAGGTTAGATAATTGACATAATCCACCACCTATACCAGTTTTTACTTTCCCTTTTTCTAATACCATTCCTTTTTTATAACCTTTAGATTTACTTGGTTTACCTATACATCTCCAGTACGAAAAAACCTCACCTGGTTTGATAACAATATGATCTAATTCTTTTAACGCAATTTTCAAATTGTCTTTTTTATTAAATTGTAACCACATATCAATGTCTTTTAATTTACGAAGAATCGGTGTTCTATGTGTAAAAACTTTATAACTTAATTTATTATAGTTAAAACTACTTGCAAAGCTATTATTTTTAAAATACCATGTGTAGTATCTTTTTAGAGTATACCATTTTTTACCCAAAAAAACTCTTAAATTACTTCGATTTATCGGTTTTAAATACTTATAATCTTTTTTCATTATTCCCCTTTATTAGTTAATTCTATTTCTTAGAGTTAATTATAACATAATTTAGTTTAATAAAAAACATTAAAAAAGATGGCTAAAAAGCCATCTTAAAAAAACTAAATTATGCAGCTAATAAATTAAATAATACAGAACTTACTTCATCAGAAATATCCATTAATCGATTATCAACTTCTGCTCCATCAGTACCATTTTCGCTCATCCAATCTATTAAGATTTCATCTAAACCGCCATATTCAGTAACAGTTTCTAGGTCGCTAAACATAGTGTAATTATCTCCTCCAGCTGCCATAAAATCATTTGTTGCCATTGTATAAGTCTTAGAATCATCTAATAACTCACCATTGATCATGATTTCTGTTACTCGGTTACCAGCTTCTTTAGTAGAATCAAACTTAACTTCCATACCTGCTATATGTGGGAAGAAACCTTGTGCTTCTGGATATGCAGATAATCCATGTTCCATAGCAGCTAAAATATCTTCGCCAGTAATCTCTTGCTTAATGACATAATTACCAAATGGTAATACTGTAATAACGTCACCTTTAGTTACAGGACCAGGATTGATAGAAGCTCTAATGCCGCCACCATTTGTTATGGCTATGTCAGCTTTTGTTTCCTCGAGCATAGCTTTAGTAATTAAATTACCTAAATTTGTCTGTCCTGTTCTTACAAATTCTCTTTCGCCATTTAACTCCATATCTGAAGACGCTACAACTACAGAAGTAATCTCTGAGTTTGCTGCTTCAATATCTGCCACAGCATTTATGATATCAATGTCGTCTTCAACAGATTCAGCTTCCTCTTTAGTAAATAATTTAGCAACTTTATTAACGACTGATTTATTATTTAAGCCTAAAGTAACAATACCTAAATTCTTATCATATTCTCCAGCTTGAACAATTAGAGTATTATTAACCATCATACCTTCAGATAATGCAGTATGACTATGTCCATCAATAATTAGATCAATACCGTTAACCATTTCAGCAACATATTTACTTGTGTACTCTTCTTTAGTGCTTTCATCTATCCCTAGATGAGATAAAGCAATAATTACATCTGTTTCGGATTCAAGTTTCTTAACCATTTGTTTAGCAACTATACTAGGACTTAAGAAATCTAAGCCTTTAACATTATTAGGATGAGTTTTATAAAGTGTTTCTGGTGTTGCAAGTCCAAATACACCAATTTTTAATCCATCTTTATATATTATTCTTGACTTCGGTAATAATGAAGAACCACCTTTAAATACATTAGATGCTAATATTGGAAAATCTGTCATTACATCTAATTCAATTAAACGCTCTTGACCATAATTAAAATCATGATTTCCTGGTACCATAGCATCATAGTTCATTGTATTCATTACTCTTACAACACTTTCGCCATCATTTAATTGTGAAATAACCTGACCATGAAAAGCATCGCCAGCATCAAATAATAATACATTTTTATTGTTCTCTCTTAATTCTTTAACTTTTGTAGCAATTGCTGCAAAACCCATACCATCATATTTACCAGATTTTATTCTGGAATGTGTATCGTTAGTATGAACAATTATAAGTTCTTGATCTGTCTCTAAAGAACCAGGTTCTTCTATTACAGGTTCTTCTACTACAGGTTCTTCTACACTTATCACGCCTTTAGCAATTAACTCATTAATATTTAATGATTCAACATTGGCAGTTCTTCCATCCTCAGAAGTTGGAATTTCAATTTCACCACTATTAACCATTGCAATAACTTCGTCACGTAAAGGATGATCTAAGTCAGCACCAATAATCTCCCAATTATTATCTACAGTTGGTGATATTGTTCCCTTTTCTTCAATATAATCTTTTATATAACTTCTTAAAGATTTAGGATCAGAATTAAAGTATTCTTCATTACTAATGATTTCCATACTAGTTAAACCACCATAACGATAGTTGTTAACAGTTAATTTAATCGTTTGATCATCAGTAATAGGTTCACCATTCATTGTGAGGTTAACGATTCTTTCACCTGCAGGTTTTGAGATATCTATTTGATAATCTACTCCAGCAAACATATCGTAATTATATCCTCTGATGTCAGGATTAAAACTAATCGTTAAATCTCCTTCTTCATATGTGTTAAAATAACTTGCTGACCATTCCATATAGTCTTTCAACTCAGCACCACTTACTTCAACAGCATATAAAGTGTTAGGATACTTATAGATATCAAATATATCAGAATATGTTATGTCGCCTTCTTTAATATTTGATGATGGTTTAAATAACGCAGCTGCCGAAACATCAGCTCCAGTGTATTCTAATTGAACATCATTAATTAAATCAATTACAGCTGTATCTTTGATTTGTGCTTCAGGAATACCTTCAACTTTACTCGGTGGATGAAAATCTCCTGTTGCAGTGCCAATCGTACCACTTACAAAATCTTTAGTTACTTGATCATATTCTACGCTTGCTTCAACGATCTGTGGATCTGCTTCATAATCGCCAATTTGTAAAAATGAAGGTACTTTTGAAGTAACTTCCCATTCACCGTTATTATTTTCAACTGTTAGTTCTACTTTAGCAACTTCAGCCATATAACCATAATTAGCCTTCGGTGCAACAACTAAAGTCCCATTAATTACTTCATTAACATTAACATGATCATGTCCTGTAATAAGAACATCTGCGTCAGTCCTTTCAGCAATTAATCTTGCAGCATCTCCACCATCTGTTTCATGTCTAGAATCTAAACCTGAGTGAGCTGATACGATAACTACATCAACACCCTCATCTTTCATTTGAGCAATGTACTTTTCAGCCTCATCAGCCATATGTTTAAATTCTAGTGGTTCTACTTTAGGGCCATCCCATTTTGGTATACTTGGTACTGTTAATCCTAAAATTCCAACTTTTACACCATCATATTCTTTTACAATATAATTTCCAACGTAATTACTACCATCTTCCTTTAAATAAGTATTAGCACTTAAAATAGGAAAATTTGCTTCTTCTACGATTTTTTCCACTAAATCTAATCCAAAATTAAACTCATGATTACCTAATACCATAGCATCGTAACCAATGATATTCATTAATGCAATCATAGGATTATCTTTAGTTAAATCCGAATTATAAAGATCATCCGTTAATAAAGAACCCTGAATTGTATCTCCATTATCAACTAGTAAAGTATTTTCACTTTCTTCTCTTGTTTGATTTACAATGCTAGAAATAATTGCTAAACCTCGTTCACCATAGTCGTCACCAGTTGCATAATCATAACTATTGATTGCACCATGAATATCACTAGTACCTAAAAGTGTAATATTAACAGTATCCCCATCAGCTCCAAAAGCCGTCATAGGCATAGCGAACATTGAGATTATTAAAATTAAAATTATAGTAATACTAACATTTTTTCTTAAAAAATTATTACTCATAAACTCCCCCTTAAAGAATAATGGGGCTAATAACAGCCCCAATACTATTATGCAGCTAACTTTTGTATAAATATAGAACTAATTTCATCTGAAACATCCATTATTCTATTGTCAACTTCAGCTCCATTTGTTCCATTTTCTCTCATCCAATCTATTAAGATTTCATCTAAACCGCCGTACTCAGTAACAGTTTCTAGGTCGCTAAACATAGTATAATTATCTCCACCAGCTGCCATAAAATCATTTGTAGCCATTGTATAAGTCTTAGACTCATCTAATAACTCACCATTGATCATGATTTCTGTTACTCGGTTACCAACTTCTTTAGAAGAATCAAATTTAACTTCCATTCCGGCTATATGCGGGAAGAAACCTTGAGCTTCTGGGTAGGCAGATAATCCATGTTCCATAGCAGCTAAAATAGCTTCTCCAGTAATTTCTTGCTTAATAACATAATTACCAAATGGTAATACTGTAATAACGTCTCCTTTAGTTACAGGACCTGGATTGATAGAAGCTCTAATGCCGCCACCATTTGTAATGGCTATGTCTGCTCCTGTTTCCTCAATCATAGCTTTAGTAATTAAATTACCTAAATTCGTTTGTCCTGTTCTAACAAATGATCTTTCACCATTTAATTCTATATCTGAAGTTGCTACAACAGCAGAAGTAATTTCGGCGTTAGCTTCTTCAATATCTGCTACAGCATTTAATACATCAGTGTCCCCATCAACAGATTCTGCTTCTTCTTTAGTGAACAATTCAGCTGACTTTGAAGTAATAACCTTATCATCAATTGATAACTGAACTATACCAAGATTTTTATCATATTCTCCAGCTTGTACGATTAAAGTATTGTTAACCATCATACCTTCTGGTAATTCCGTATGACTATGACCGTCAATCATTACGTCAATTCCGCTAACAGTTTCAGCAACGTATTTGCTTGTATATTCTTCTTGAGTACTTTCATCAATACCTAAATGCGATAAAGCAATAATAATATCTGTTTCATCTTCTAATAAATCTACCATTTGTTGTGCTACAATAGCAGGACTTACAAAATCAAGTCCTTCAACATTATCTGGATGTGTTTTATAAAGTGTTTCTGGCGTTGCAAGACCAAACACACCAATTTTCAAGCCATTTTTATAAAAAATTCTTGATTTTGGTAATAAAGGACTACCGTCTTCCTTCATCACATTTGATGCTAGAATTGGAAAATCTGTCATTTGATTTAATTCAAGTAAACGATCTTGGCCATAATTAAAATCATGGTTTCCAGCAGTCATTGCATCGTATTTCATTGTGTTCATTACTCTTACAACACTTTCACCCTCATTTAATTGTGAAATAACTTGACCATGAAAAGCATCGCCTGCATCAAACAGTAAAACGTTTTCATTGGCTTCTCTTATTTCATTGACTTTTGTAGCGATTGCTGCAAAACCCATACCATCATATTTCCCCGCTTTAATTCTTGAATGTGTATCATTGGTATGCAGAATTACTAAATCACTATTTTTGCTAATAGTTTCCATTCCAGGAATCATTAATTCTTGACCAACTAATATTAGATCAACATTAGAAATATTATTAGCATCTGCAATATCTTGATAAGAAACACCTTCATAATTTGAGGCTATTTTTGCTAATGTGTCTCCATCTTTTACAGTATACATTCCGTGTGAATCACTGAAACTGAAAGAAAACATACTAACAATTAGTACTAAGACTAATACTAAACTTAACTTTCTTTTCATTTACTCCCCCTTTTGTTTTAATCTACTTAATCCAATATATATTAATCAACCAAATTTGGTTGGCTTAATCAAATGAACCTACATTTATATATATATCCAATTGAAAAGGTACAAAACATTTTTCTTCTATATATATTATATCATATAGGAAAGTAATAGTTATTTTAAAGTAAACAAAAGTTAGATTAAATAATTGTATATAAATAACAAAAGCAGCCGATTGGCTGCTTATGTTGGTCTTATTTATTAAATAAATCTTGTGTGACTCTTACAGAGGCTTGTGCATCTTTACAATAGTAATCTGCATTAATGCTTTTTGCATACTCTTTAGTTAAAACTGCACCACCTACAAATATTTTACAACTTGGTTTCTCTTTATTAATTAATTTTATTGTTTCTTTCATATTTTTTACTGTAGTTGTCATCAATGCACTTAAACCAACAAGTTCTATATCATTTTTAATAATACTATTCATAATAATCTCTTTGGGAACATCTTTTCCTAGATCAATCACTTGGTATCCATAATTTTCTAAGAGGACTTTCACAATATTTTTGCCTATATCATGAATATCACCTTCTACTGTTGCTAAAAGGACTTTACCTTTAGAAACTGAATCTTTTCCATCTAGACTTTCCTTTATCAATCGAAAAGCTTCTTGTACACATGAAGCGGAACGTATTAGTTGGGGTAAGAAGATTTCCTTGTTGTCATACTGATCACCTACTATGTTTAATGCTTTAATTAAATATTCGTCAACAATAGTCATAGGTTCCTCTTCAACTAATAGTTTTTTTGTCGTATTAATAGTTGGTTCTTTTAGACCTTTTACTATACTTTCTATTAAATTATTATTTGACGTATGAGTATCAAATCTTATTGAAGAAATATCTTGACCCTTATAGGTATTAATATAATTCCTACAATCTATATCTTTCATATTCAGTGCAAAATATGCATTTAGTAAATCATTGATTTCTTTAACAGTTGGATCTGTAATCGGCGCATCAAGACCTTTAGTTAAAGCCATAGACAAAAATGTTGTATTAATTAAATTTCTATTCGGCAGTCCAAATGAAATATTACTGGCACCTAATGTTGTTGATACTTTTGAATTATTACTAAAATATTCTACTGCATCTAAAGTATCCTTTGCATCTTGGGGATTCGTAGAAATACTTAAAGTAATACAATCTAATATTATATCTTCTTCGACTATGCCATATTTTTTAGCAGTATTGATAATTTTTTGGCCTATTCGAATACGTTCATCTACTCCTTTAGGCAAGCCATTTTCATCTAGTGTTAAACCGATAATTAGCGCGCCGTATTTTTTAGCTAAAGGTAGTACTTTATCTAGATCTTTTGTTTTACCACTAACTGAGTTAATGATTGGACGGCCCTCATAAACTCGTAAAGCTGCTTCTAATGCATCAAAGTCGCTTGTATCGATCTGTAAAGGGGCATCTGAAATCATTTGTAAACCGGGTATTATTTCTTTATATTTTTCTTTTTCATTTATCCCGGGAATACCAATATTAACATCTAGAATATCTGCACCGGCATTCATTTGATCTAATGCTTCTCGGTATATATAATCGTAATTATTATTTTTAATTGCCTCTTTTAAAGCAGCTTTCCCAGTTGGGTTAATTCTCTCACCTATAATTAATGGTCCATCTTTAAGATTTAATGCCTTAGAGTTAGAGGTAACAAAACTGCCTTTAATTTTTTGAACTTCAGCAGGTTCCATATTTTTCAATTCAGAAATCTTACTTATAAATTCTGGTGTTGTACCGCAACAACCACCAATTATACTAACACCTAAGTTGATCATCTCAATAATATCATTTTTAAAGCTTTCAGAAGGATAATCATATAAAGTTAAATCATCAATTAATTTAGGCAGTCCAGCATTTGGTTGAATCATAACCGGTAGATCAGTATGTCTTATAATCGACTTTATAGGTTCTAATAGACCCTTAGGACCAAAAGAACAGTTTAAGCCAATAGAATCAACATTTAAAGCTGAAAGTGTTAAAGCTATGGTTTCTAAGTCATTACCCATTAAGGTTCTATTGTTCTCATCTAATGTCATGGTGACAAAAATTGGTAAATCAGAATTTTCCTTAGCAGCTAGAATTGCGGTTTTCGCTTCCAATAATGAAGCCATGGTCTCAATTAATATCAAATCCACTGAATCTTTAACACAAATAATTTGTTCTTTAAAAAGTTCATAGGCTTCATCAACGGTTAAATCTCCTACTGGTGACATTGCTTTCCCAATGGGGCCAATATCTAAAGCAACATATCTACTATTAGAGGCTCTTGCATTTTTCACTGCAGCCTTCACAATTTCCTTGACACTATAGCCAGACCCTTTTAGTTTATAACCATTAGCCCCAAAAGTATTCGTTGTAACAACGTCTGCTCCTGCTTTAACATATTTTAAATGCAAACTTGTTATTAAATCTGGTGCTTCAATATTTAATAACTCTGGTAATTTATTATAATTCGGTTTAGAATTTTGAATAAGTGTACCCATAGCGCCATCGAATATTAAAACCTTATTATTCCATTGTTTGATCATAACAAAATACTCCTTCATCTCTATATCTACAATTTCCTAAAGATTGACAGTTTTTGCAGGATTTTTTTAAAGTTTTTTTCCTATCAAATAAGCCAAAAAAGGCTGTTATTGACTTACTAGGTAACAATAAAAAACTATCATTACTATACAATCCCATTTTTCTTTCAGTATCTAATACTTCTATTATTTTTTCTTGTATTTTTAATGAAAGATCCCCATAGCCTGGAGAAAAACGTGTATTTCTAAATTTAAGTTCTTCATTAATTATCATATTACAAGCTTCGTTAGCACATTTTTCTACGTACTCAGATGCTATTGCGTCTATGATTAATCCTTTGGATGGATTGATTAACATTTCTCTTTTTATCAATTGTTCTACTTTCATACCAAGGGTAACAGCTAAAATCACGATACTTTTGGCTTCTTTTAAATGATTACAAAGATCATCGCTTTCAATAATAAAATGATCATTTAGTTTTAGGTGGCCATCGAAAATACTAAATGAATTATATTTTTTAAAAATGTATTTAGGCTGTAATAGCTTTTTAACAATTTTAGTACCCTCTTCTATTTCAGCTTCAGTTTGCTGATCAACAGAAACTTTATTACTATAGCCAATATATTTAAGTATTTGACTACTATTTAATTGAATACTATCTGTTTTTATTATCATTTACCAGAGCCTTTCTAATATGCTTAATATTATTCATTATTTCCTTTGTTACATCCGGTCTGTTCATAGTATATATGTGAACACCATCTATACCCCAAGATAATAAATCAATTATTTGATTGGTTGCATAGGCTATACCAGCTTCTTTTAAAGCTTCATCATTGTCTTGATATTTATATAAGATTCTTTTAAACTTTTCAGGGAAACTGCAATCAGTTAATTCAACGACCCTTTTTGCTTGTCGTGCATTGGTTACTGGAAAAACACCTGCAATGACAGGGACATTAATTTTATAAGTATTAAACTTTGCTAAGTACTTATAAAACAAATTATTGTCAAAAAATAACTGACTGATAAGAAAATCAGCACCACTATCTACTTTCATCTTAAGATTTTTTAAATCTTTTTCAAAATTCTTAGATTCAAGGTGTGTTTCAGGATAGAAAGCAGCGCCAATTGAAAAATCACCTTTGCTTGAAATATATTTTATCAAATCTGATGCATATTTAAAATCATTTTTTAATTGGCTCTCATCTTGTGGATAATCACCTCTTAGTGCTAAAATATTTTCTATGCCTTTTACCTTGCATTCTTCAATAATTTCATCTATTTCTTCCTTAGAGGAAGTGATTCCAGTTAAATGGGTTAATCCATTGTACCCTCGTTTAGAAATAAACTCAGCAACCTTCAAAGTCGTATCCTTTGAACTACCGCCAGCACCATAAGTTACAGAAAAGAAATCAGGGGATTCTTCTTCTAAGGCTTTAATGTTATTAAATATTTTTTCTAAATCTCCTTCTTTTTTAGGAGGGAAAACTTCAAATGATATCAATGGTTTCTGATCCTTTAATTTCTCTTTTATTTGCATTATTCATCTCCTTTATACAAGTCGTAAGGGGTTTTTTGATAAACGCTGTAATTTAACCAATTCATAAAAAGTAAAAATGCGTGACTTCTCCATTTGCTATCAATTGGTTGTTTATAATCGTCATTTTTGTAGTAGTTATTAGGTACATCAATCGGAATACCTTTATCTAAGTCCCTCATATACTCCTTATGAAGTGTGTCCTTAGAGTACTCTAAATGACCTGAACAAAAGATATTCTTTTCATCCTTTGAAATTGCAAGAAGGAAACCAGCTTTTTCAGAACTTGCGAGTACTTCTATTGCTTCACTTCTTAGTAAGTCTTCTAATCTATTTTCAGTATATCTTGAATGGGGTGCGCAAAACTGATCATCAAATCCTTTCAATAATGTATTGTTTGGTTGATGAATTGTATGGTCATAGATTCCAAATAACTTCTCATCTAAAGGGCTTTTCTCTATACCATAATGGTAATATAGTCCAGCTTGAGCTCCCCAGCAAATATGAAGAATTGAAGTAACATTTTTTTGACTATAAGCCATTATTTCTTCTAATTCTTTCCAATAGATTACTTCTTCAAAGAGCATTTTTTCTACAGGTGCACCAGTAATAATCATACCATCATATTTCAAATTTTTAACTTGGTTAAAAGTTTTATAAAATGTATTCAAATGATTTTTTGATGTATGAGTGGCTTGATAACTATCTGTTGTCAACAGAGTTACATTAATATGCAAAGGTGTATTACTTAATAAACGCATTAATTGTAATTCAGTATCCTTTTTCGTAGGCATTAGGTTTAAAACTAGGATTTCTAATGCTCTTATGTCTTGATGTATGGCTCTAAAATGATTCATAACGAAAACATTTTCGGCTAATAACTCTTCATGTGCTGGAATGTCTTTTGGTACAATAACTGGCATTTAATCACCCCTCAATGCATTTTTTAAATCATCAATAATATCATCTGGATTTTCAATTCCGACAGATAATCTAATCATACCTTCATTTATTCCTGATGCAATTAGTTTTTCTTTAGATAATTGACGATGCGTTGTTGTTGCCGGATGCAATACACTAGTTCTTAAATCTCCAACATGGGTTACTAGTGAAATTAATTCTATCTTTCTTAAAAAATCCATTGCCTTTTCTTTACCATCCTTTAAAGAAAATGAAATAACACCAGAAGCTCCTTTTGTTAAATATTTTTTGCCTAAACTATAAGTATCATGGCTTTCTAATAAAGGATAGTTTACATGACTAATAAATTTGTTCTTATTCAGAAAATTCGCAATTCTGAGAGCGTTACTACTGTGTTTCTCCATTCTTAGATGCAAAGTTTCTAAACCATTATGTAGCAAGAAAGCATTTTGTGGACTTAATGCTGCCCCTAAATCCCTTAAAGCATTTACTCTAACCTTAGTAATATATGCTGCTTCTTTAAAAGTATCCGTAAAGACTAAATCATGATAGGATGGATCTGGTTCATTTAATTCATTAAATTTATTAGAGGTTTTCCAATCATAATTACCTCCATCAATTACTACACCTGCTAATGCAATGCCATGACCATCGATGTATTTTGAAGCTGAATGTACAATTATATTAGCACCATAATCAAAGGGCTTAAATAGATAAGGTGTTGTAAATGTGTTGTCAATCATAAAAATTAAACCATTTGTTTTAGCGATAGCACTGAACTTTTCTACATCTAGGACATCTAAACTTGGATTACTAATCACTTCTCCAAAAATAATCTTTGTATTATTCTTAACTGATTCACTTATCTTTTCAATAGAATCCTTTGGATTAACAAGGGTTACCTCAATTCCAAACTTTTTCATTGTTGATGTTAATAATGTAATACTTCCACCGTAAATTTTAGAAGAAGCTATAATATGGTCTCCCTGAGAACATATTGTTAAAATAGCCGCAGTTAATGCAGACTGTCCTGATGCAAAAGCAACTGCTCCAACGCCACCTTCAAGTGCATTAATTTTCTTCTCAAAGGCTGCAACTGTTGGGTTTGCTATTCTTGAATAAATATAACCTTCTTTTTCTAGATCAAATAGTTTAGATAAATCTTCAGGATCATAATATCTAAAAGTTGTACTTTGAGCAATAGGTAATACTTGTGGTTCCCCTGCTTTTGCCTTATAACCGCCGTGAATGCACAGTGTTTCATCTGAATAATTTGTCATAGATAATTCCTCCTTAATAAAAAAAGCCATTTCTATAAAGAAATGACTTATTATACCTAATAATTCCTTCCCTTATCTTTCAGTTAACTGCAGGATTTAGCACATTACTATATAAATAGCTGTTGCTGGGTTTCACAGGGCCAGTCCCTCCACCACTCTTGATAAGTTTATTTAA
>DATFJG010000053.1:0-20787 GCA_035269305.1 Clostridia bacterium | reverse complement strand
TATGAATAAGCCAATTGCTGGCATAAATATTGATGTTGAAGCCAGTGATTTTGAAGAGGCAAAAGCTTTGGTTGAAGGTTTTTTTAAAGAGTTAAAAAAATAACTATATTGTAATACTTTTGTTAATATTAATTGGTAATTCTAGATTATAATATATATGTAAACAAGTCCCTGATATTTATATATATATATTAATTTGCCATAATCACATTATGGCTTATTTTTTTTGAATTTTTGTGAGGTGATCAGTTGAACTGTATTTTTTGTGAAGAAATTGAACCAGAAGATTATTTATTTGAAAATGATTTAGCTTTTGCTATCTATGATAAGTATCCTGTGAGTAAAGGACACGTCTTAGTGATTCCAAAGCGACATTTTCCAAATTACTTTAATGCAACAAAGGAAGAAATTGTAGCAATGAACGAGATTACCCATCAAGTAAAAGATTACTTAGATGAGCATTATGAGCCTCATGGTTACAATGTAGGTGTAAATGTTCATGAAGCTGCAGGACAAACAATTTTCCATATGCATATCCATATTATTCCAAGACATATTGGAGATGCAGAAGATCCAAGAGGTGGCATTAGAAATATTAAAGACCAACTGGTACCTTATAAAGGCTAATGAAAAATCCCAATGACTTCATTGGGATTTTTTGATGTAGATTATAGGGCTTGATTGATTTTTTTACCAATAAAGGATGCAAGAATAACTTTAAGTAAGTCACCAATTAGAAAAGGGACTGCACCAGCTTTAATAGCATTCATTAATGTCATATCATAGGATACTGCTAACCAAGGGATACCAACTAAATAGACGACAAAAATACCACCAATAGTTGTGACAAAAAGGTTTCTAAAAATATTCTCGCCACTGCCTTTAAAATAACTTATGAATCCGGCACTGATTAGAAAGCCAAAAATATATCCACCTGTTGGCCCAAAGAGCACCCCTAAACCACTACTGCCATTAGAAAAAACTGGTACACCAATGGCGCCGAGTAAGATGAATATTAAAAGACTAAGCATAGCATCAATAGGTGTTAAGAGTAAGCCTGCTAACATAACGGCAATGGTTTGTGCAGTGATAGGTACTGGTGGAATAGGAATAGATACATAGCTTAAAATACCTACTAAAGCTGCCATTAATGCAATTTTGATCATTCGAGATGTTTTATTAGTTTTCATTTTATTACCTCCATTTTTTATTCTACTTAATCATAAATTTTTTTTAGTTGTTTGTCAACCATAAATTCAATAATGGTTAACAAAGAATTTTATGTTAGTTTGAGAGAATATTTGGTATATAAGAAAAGAGGTGATTCAATGAGAATATTATTATCAAGACAAGGGAAACAATTTGATTCTCCATTATTTATTTTAAAATCATTTTTAGCAATTATGACAGGGTATATATTATTTCATGAACATAATATTATTGGCAAAGATATGATTTCAGTTTTATTTGGAACCATGTTAAGTATGGAGCCTGTAAGTGTTTCAGGATTTAAAAGTGGTTTAAGTCAAATAAAGGCAACGATTATTGGTGGAACGATTTCTGCTGTGATCATATATTTTGGAGGCATCAATTTTATAACTGTGCCATTGGCAGTAGCAGTAACAATCTATGTAACACTTTTAATGGATTGGAAAAACATTTCTATCATTGCAATATTCACAGCCATATATATGACTCAATATGTTCAGTACGATAGCATGAATGAAGTCAGTATTTGGTTAACCTTTCAATTAAGAATGTTAGCAGTTTTTAGCGGTGTCTTTATAGCGGTTGTTTATAATTTCATTTTTTCAAGGCTATTTTATAAAGGTTTGGTCAGAAAACGAACACAGTATTTGATTGAAGAAGTAAAAAATAACTTTGACTTATATTTAGTAGATGAGATGGTTTACGAAGATTTAAAGAATACCTTAACAACAACCTTTGTTGATATTGATTTAATAAAAGATAATATTAAAGATTTGCAACGGGAGAAAAAAGATTCTAAGTATCTTAAAAAGTATTTAGAAATAGTTATAGAACTTAGAAATATTAATCATTACTTAATGGATTTAGTATTAAGTGATCTTAGAATTGAAGATAAGCATGTTAAATTAATAGTAAAGACATTAGATCAAATGGCTGACTTTAACGAAAATGATTCGAAAGCTCCAAATCCAATTGATTCTACTGCCAAGGAAAAGTATCAGTTAAAAAGTATTATCTCAGGTATAAATCTGAGCATTCACTTGTTGAAAGGAGTAAAAGATGGATCAAATTAAAAAAATGGCTTATCGAGGTAAACTAGCCAAGGGAGATTTAACAGTAGATCTAGTACTTAAAAATTGTAAAATTGTAAATGTATTTACTCATGAGATTCATGAAGATGATATCGCGATAGATTCGGGAAAAATCATTGGATTTGGGCCCTATGAAGCCAAACGGACAATTGATCTAGAAGGAAAATATGTTGCGCCAGGATTAGTAGATAGTCATATGCATTTAGAATCGACCCTTGTCACGCCACAGCGTTTGTCTGAGATTTCTATTGCTAATGGTACCACAACGATTATAGCGGATCCCCATGAAATAGCAAATGTTTGTGGCGTAGATGGTATCGAATACTTACTTGAATCCTCTAAAAACATCCCATTAAATATTTTCTTTATGATTCCTTCATGCGTTCCAGCGACAGCCTTTGAAGATGCAGGTGCTAGTATAGAAAATAAAGATATTGAAAAGTTATTAAAAAAAGACTTAGTTCTAGGTCTAGGTGAACTAATGGATTATCCCAATGTTATCAATGGAAATATAAACATGTTAAAGAAAATGGATTTAGCTAAACGAAAGATTATTGATGGTCATGCACCAGGATTATTGGGAAGAGATTTAAATGCATATATGATTAACGGCGTGAAAACAGACCATGAGTGTTCTACTCAAGAAGAAATGAAACAGCGTTTGAATCGTGGTATGTATGTGATTTTAAGAGAGGGTTCGGCATCTAAGGATGTTAAAAATCTATTGCCTGCAATAAATGCCTATAATTATAGAAGATGTTTGTTTTGTACAGATGATAAAAACCCGGAGGATTTGATTAGTAAAGGGCATATTAATCACAACATCAAGTTGGCTATAAAATCAGGTATTGATCCAATTACTGCTATACAAATGGCTACAATTAATGCATCAGAGTGTTACCGATTAAGAGATATCGGAGGCATTGCACCAGGTTATGATGCAGATTTGATTATCTTAAATAGCTTAGAAGATTTTGAAATAGAATCAGTATATAAAAAAGGTGATTTAGTTTATAGTCATGGAGAAATTAAGTTTAAAACAAAAGACTATACAAATGAAAAAGTTTTGAATACGGTCAATATTAAACCAGTCAAATCAAAGGATCTAGTTTTACAGCTGACAAATGATTTAGCAAATGTTATAGTGGTGAAACCTTTTTCAATTATTACTGAAAAAGCTGTAAGAAAAGTGAGTGTTAATGAAAAAGGAGAATATATAAATAATGAGCACTTAGATATTTGTAAGATAGCGGTCATAGAGCGACATAAAGGAACAGGTAAAATCGGTGTAGGTTTAGTGGAAAAATTTGGTTTGAGACAAGGAGCCATTGCTACGACAATTAGTCATGACTCCCATAATATTGTAGTTGTGGGGGATAATGATGTAGATATGTTAAAAGCAATAGATGCATTAGATGAAATGAATGGCGGTATTGTTATTGTAAAGGATGGAAAGGTTCAACATGAGTTGCCATTACCAATCGCAGGTTTGATGACGGACCAACCATTAAAACAAGTTGAAGAAACTTTGAATGAAATGTTAGCTTATGCCTTCGATACACTACAGGTTAATGAAGCAATTAATCCTTTTATGACTTTAAGTTTTCTATCTTTACCAGTGATTCCAGAGCTTAAAATAACGACAAGAGGATTGTTCGATGTGAATACCTTTGAGTTTATTCAGGTAGACAAAAAAATATAGACACTAAAAAAAGCCATCAATTTTGATGGCTTTTACTCTTAGTGCTCAGTTTTTCCATAAACGATGGTAAAGTTATCAATTAAGTTAAAGTTCTTTGCTTTAAATCCTACAAATCCATCAGCTAATAATGTTTGTTGTCTTTCTACGTCGGTATTATCAACATATTCGATATTCTGATAAGTAATGGGTTGTAATGCATCTAAGTCCTTTTCTAAAATACATCGAATGTATTTTTCATGGTTTTTAAATGCAGTAATTGCCTTGATTTCAAGTCCAAATTCTAGAGCATTTGCCAAAGAGTAATAATTATCTGGTGAAATTCTACAAAGACCGTTTTGAAAGCCTTTGTGAATAAACATCTTTTCAATGAGTCGCATGGTTCTTATTTGTAAACCATTGCCTCTATATTTTGGTCTAACGAGCATTATTTTAAAATGCATACTTTTAAGTAATGCCTCTTCTGAGTATTCAAGAATATAGCCATAGTTATGTTTTTTTAGACCAGGCACATCTGTTATACGAGCAGCTACCAGTTGTTCATTAACAAAAACCCCTAGAAAAATCCCTCCATTATCTAAGTACTCAATGAATTCTCTTTCTTTTCTCATTTGGTAAAGTTTTTTATTTTCAATACTTTGATATACCTCTTTTTGTAAGGTCATCAACTCGTCTAAATCATCGTAACTAAGTTCTCTCATAAGATACTCTACTTTTTCTTTGTGGTTAATCCCAGCTTTTTTAAAAATATAGCCTTCTTCAATAATATGTGACATTTTTACCTCCTTGAGTTTTAGTGGGCTACATATTATTATATAACAAAAAAAGAAAAAATCTATTCCTAATTTGTTAAAAATGTGTTATTATCTCTTTAATTGAAAAGTATTGTTTAAGTTTTACTAACTTTGCAAGACAAGGAGAGAAAAAATTATGAAAGAAGATATAGTCGGAAAGTTTAAAAGATATGTTCAAATCAATAGTGAGTCAGGAAATGAAAAAGAGTTTGCAAATTTATTAATAAATGAACTAAAAAATCTTGGATTATCAGTAGTACAAGATCAGTTTAAAAAGTTACATCATTCAAATACTTCAAATATTATTGCAACCCTTGAAGGCAGTGGAGAAGATTCAATTTTTCTTTGTGCCCATATGGATACTGTCAAACCTGGAATAAATATTGAACCTTATGAGAAAGAAGGTAATATTTACTCAAAGGGGGATACTATTCTTGGTGCAGATGATAAAGCAGGTGTTGCTGTAATCATGAGTACTTTAGAAAAAATAATTGAAGAAAAAACACCTCACAGACGAGTCGAAGTAATATTTACTGTTCATGAAGAAGGTTCATTGTATGGATCAAAAGCATTAGACTATGATTTGATTCAATCAAAAGAAGGTTTAGTTCTTGATAGTAGTGGTGAAGTAGGTGGTATTGTTACAAAAGCCCCTTCTAAAGAAAAGATTTCAGCAGAAGTCATAGGGAAATCTTCTCATGCTGGCATTGCCCCTGAAAAAGGAATAAATGCCATTGCCGTTGCTTCGGAAGCCATTTCTAAAATGCGTCTATCTAATGTGGATAGAGAAACAACTGCCAATATTGGAACGATGAATGGTGGCGATGCGACAAATGTTGTACCAGATAACGTAAATGTTACTGGCGAAGTAAGAAGTTTTAAAGACAAAAATAGAGGTAAACAGATTGATCATATGAAAGAATGCATCGATAACTCTATTAATAAGCATAAAGCAGAGGGTAAAATAACAACTGAGTTACTCTATAAAGGTTATGATATTTCTGAAAAGGACAATTTTGTTCAAGAAATTATTAAATCAGGAGAAGAAGCTGGAATAGAAATGTTCACTCGAGATTCAAAGGGCGGATCAGATGCAAATGTATTTAACGGTCATGGAATAAAGACAGTTAATTTAGTCATCGGTACTCAAAATGCACATACAATGGATGAATATATTGCAATTGATTCATTGATTAATTGTTCCAAGATAATATACAATTTATTAACTATTCAAAAGGAATCCTAGTCTAGGATTCCTTTTTCAACAAGCTCTAATAGTATATCAGCCGCTTGTTTGCAAAACTGTGTATCAATATTATTTTGAATTTCTTTTATTGCTTTTGTTTTAGATAAAGCCTTTCGGTAGGGACGGTCTGTTACCATAGCATCATATGCATCGGCAACGCATATAATTCTTGCATTCCTTGGGATTTCATTTTTCTTTAAACCATCTGGATAACCTTTACCATCACATCGTTCATGATGATATCTGACGGATTCTTCAATTACTTTTAAAGTTTCAATATTTGCCAATAAGTCAGCACCTTTTCCAGGATGTTCTTTAATTTTTTCGAATTCTTTATAAGTTAAAGGGCCTTTCTTATTTAGTAGGTCTGAGTCAATGAATGTTTTAGCTATATCGTGTAGTAAGCCAGTCAGATAGAGTTCATTTAAATCCTCTTCAGATAAGTTCATTGCTTCACCCATTGATTTTGAAATTTTCGCAACACTTAAGGAATGTCCTTTTGTATAAGGGTCATGAAATTCAAGCATTGTAATCATAGCTTCAACAATATTTATTAATTGCTTTTCTCTTATTTTATTTAATTCAATACCTTCATAATAGTTTTCAAATATACTCTGTAATGCTTTCATAATTGCTAAGTCATTTTTCGAATAGGACTTTTGAGAATTAACATTTAGCTCAAAAAATATGCCACCAACTTTATTTTTCTTGCTACAGATATTTAGGAATATCAACTCCTTAGAATTTTGATTTATTTTCTTAAAAGATAGTCTTTTTTCTTCAGACATTAAGTTCATAATACTTGATTGGTTTGGATAATAAATATCTGTTCTAGGGTACTGTTTTTCAACAAAATCGCATGTGAGTTGAAAGTTTTCTAGAGCGTTTTGGTCATAGCCATAAGCTACGTGGTATTTTAAAAAATCATTTTGGCAGGTATATACAATTGCCGAATCATACTTTCCAATAATCTTTTTAGCAATAGTATATATTTTAAGTATAAACTCCTTTTCTGACAGATTTCTAAAATTATTAATATTCATTACGGAATCAATTAATAAGACATATTTGTTCAATGTGTTATTAAGAGAATGGTTCAATGTATCAATTGTTTGGCTATGGGCTTCAAGTTCATTGTAGAGTGATTCGATCTCTTCGTTGCGTTCATTTAATACCTGATTTTCTTTTTTTATTTCATTATTTAAGGCGAGTAATCTTATAAAAAACAAGCTAATGATAGCACCTGTAATACCACCAAAAAATATTGGAATAATATAACCCTTAAGGCTAAAAATTACCTGACCCAATAAGATAAACTTTTGAAAAGCGGATAATAGAACAAGTAGAATTGCACCAATAATTATACCAATGATTATATGGATTATGTCTTTTTTTGAATATATCATATACACCACCTTTACGTTAGTCTATTATTACCCAATGGATAAATATTTAATCGTTTCTTTACAAGCTTTCTGTTAATTCCTTAAGAAAAATGATAAAATAACTTAAAGAAAGGTGGTTTTTATGGTCTATGATCTGTCCAAAATAAAAGAAAATTTGCTAGATATTTCAGATGCAATTGGCAGTGTACTTCATCTTGACTTAACAATTGTTGATCAAGACTTAAGAAGGATTGTTGCCACAGGTCGGTATCAAGAACATTTAGGAGAAAAAGTAAGTGAACAATCTGTTTTTTCCTTTGCAATGAAGAACAAAAAAAGTTTCATAATTAAAGAACCAAAGAAACATCCAGCATGTTTACATTGTTCTAAAAGAGAGAATTGTGAAGAATATGCAGAAGTTTGCTCACCAATAAAAATAAATAACCAAGTGATTGGTGTTATTGGACTCATTGCTTTTGATGAAATACAAAGAAAGATGATTTTAAGAAATGACGAAAGTACTTTAAACTTTTTAGATAAGATGTCTGACTTAATTGCAACGAAAGTCCTTGAAGAGGAAAACCGTCAACGATTATTGATGCAGTCTGAAGAACTCGAATTTTTATTCAATGCTGTTAATAGTGCCATTATATCTGTTGATCCTAAATTGAATGTAATAAAGTTTAATCAATATGCTAAAAAATTATTTTCAAAGTTAAATAAAAAGACCCAACTAACAGATATTTTTAAAATTAAAGATCTAAAAGAATTTTCTAAGAAGAAAACTGTATCGAATAATATATTAGAGTACAATGATAAGCAGTTTATTTATACAAAAAAACCAATACTTGACCAGGGAAAAGTTATCGAAATTGTCCTTGAAATAAAAGGGATGAAATCAATTATTAATACAGTGAATGAAATGATGGGAGACTATTCGAAGATTATGTTTAATGACATTGTTGGAGAGAATAAGCTTTTAGAACAAACGAAAAAGATTGCAAAAATGGCTTCCCACTCTGATTCTACTGTATTGATTCAGGGTGAAAGTGGTGTCGGAAAAGAACTATTTGCTAGAGCCATACATAATGAATCGAAGAAAAAGAATGCACCCTTTATTGCTCTAAATTGTGCAGCTATCCCAGAAAGTTTAATTGAAAGTGAGTTATTTGGTTATGCTGAAGGTTCTTTTACAGGAGCTAAAAAGAGTGGCCGTATAGGAAAATTTGAATTAGCCAACCAGGGGACTATATTTCTAGATGAGATTGGTGATTTACCAATACATCTTCAATCAAAACTCTTACGTGTCATTCAAGAACGACAGTTCAGAAGGTTAGGATCCAATAAAATAATAAAAGTTGATGTGCGCATTATTACGGCAACAAATAGAGATTTAGAACAAATGGTTGCAGAAAGACAATTTCGAGAAGATCTTTATTATCGTCTAAATGTGATTCCTATTTATGTGCCAAGTTTATATGATCGAAGAGATGACCTGGAGGCACTTACAGAACATTTTGTTAATAAGTATAGTAGAAAACTAAACAAAAAAATTATTAGTGTAGCTGATAATGTTATCAATTGCTTTAAAAATTTCCCTTGGAAAGGAAATGTAAGAGAATTAGAGAATACTATTGAGTTTGCCATTAATATGACGGAGGATAATACAATAAAAAAGAAAGATTTACCCACGAAGTTTCAAAGTCAGAATGAATCCTTTATTGAAGCAGTCGTGAATCCTATTGAAGTTTTAGAAAGAAATGAAATAATTAAAGCGATTAAATTGTATGGAAAAGATACTTTTGGTTATAAAAAAGCTTATGAAGCTTTAGGGATTTCAAGGGCAACTTTCTATAGAAAAATAAAAAAATATAACATTGATTAATCTCAAAATGATATTAATCTCAAAATGATACTGTTGATTTTGGCAACCAGTATCATTTTGAGATTTTTTCTTTAAATAATAACATATTTTATTGGTATAAGACTTGCACTTTATATAAGTAAAAGATCTGTACAGAATAAGGGGGTTTTTTAGAATGAATAAGTTATTTATTGAGATATTGAAAAATGAAGTGAAACCAGCAATGGGATGTACGGAGCCTATTGCAGTAGCTTTTGCAGCTGCTAAAGCAAAAGAAATTTTGAATAAGGAAATCTTTGATTATATGGTTATAAAAGTTAGTCCTAATTTCTATAAAAATGGATTGGCAGTGGGTATTCCCCATACAAAGTTCGTTGGGTTAGATATCGCTGCTATTGTAGGATTTATAGATGGAAATGCTTCTAATGGACTAGAGGTTTTGAGGGATGTTGATGATGACAAAATAAAACATGCAGATAAGTTGCTATCAAAAGTTGATTTAGAAGTATCCGATACTGATGAAAGTGTTTATATTCATGTGAAAGTTGTGAATGGAAGGGATAGTGCAGAGGTTGTTATTGAGGGGAAACATGACCAGATTGTCGCTATTCGTAAGAATGGTCATCTGATTCATCGTAAAGACTCTCATGAGTCTAAAGGGAAAACTCTAGACTTATCAAGGTTTTATAAGTTAGAAGTAATGGATATTGTTGAAACAGTTGAAAAAATAGATTTTGAATCTCTCAAGTTTATGTTAGAGGGTTATGAGATGAATAAAGCTGTGGCTTTAGAAGGATTACGTGTGAAGCATGGTTTTGGCATAGGTTATAATATTAAAAACCTAGTTGATGAAGGTGTTATTGGGGATGACTTAGTAAACCAAGCAAGTATATTAACTGCGGCGGCTTCTGATGCAAGAATGGATGGCGTAAATATGCCTGTGATGAGCTCTAATGGTAGTGGCAATAATGGTATTACAGCAATTTTACCTATAGTTGCATATGCTGAAAAAAACAATGTATCAGATGAAAAAATTGCAAAAGCTATTGCCATTAGTCATCTGATTAATAATTATATTAAGAAGGAAATTGGTAGGTTATCAGCCATGTGCTCTTGTTCAGTTTCTGCAGGTTCTTCAGCATCAGCTGCTATTGTGTGGCTAAAGGGTGGTTCAAAGGAAGCTATTGAAGGGACCATTAAAAACATGATTGGAAATGTATCAGGTATGATCTGTGATGGAGCCAAACGGGGTTGTGCAATAAAACTTTCAACGGCTGCAAATCTTTCTGTAATAAATGCGGAACTTGCCATGAAGGGTTCAATTGTAGGCCATAAAAATGGTATTGTGAATCATACTGTAGAAAAAACAATTAAGAATCTAGGAATCCTTTCAAGAAAAGGTATGAAATTGACAGATACAGTAATCTTAGATATTATGAAAAATAATGATTAAACCAATTTTGTTAAAGATTAAATTTTCAAAAAAAGTAGAAAAACGCAATGATTTAGTATACGATTATTATGAGAATTTAATAGGAACAAGGAGGGTTTATGCCTAGACATGTTATAACAGAGTCGAAACGATGTTTACAATGTAAAAAGGCTAGATGTACAGCTAGTTGTCCAGTGGAGACACCAGTAGCTGAGTTCATTAGTCTTTATCTTGATGGAAAAATAAAAGAAGCAGGTGAAATGTTATTTAGAAATAATCCTTTATCTGTGGTAACAGGGTTAGTTTGCCCCCAAGCTGAACTTTGTGAAGGCAGTTGTATTAGAGGAATTAAATCTACAGCAATTGAAATTGGCGAGATAGAGCACTATGTTTCAGACTATTATTTAAACGTAATGGATTTAAAACCTGAGAAGGATTTAGATCATAGGATAGCAATTATTGGTTCAGGACCAGCAGGTATTACTATTGCATTTTTAATGGCATTGAAAGGCTATAAAGTTACAATATTTGAAGCACATGATAAAATTGGTGGGGTTATGCGTTATGGCATACCAGAGTTTAGATTACCTAAAAGTATTCTAGAGCGCTTAAAGGAGAAACTAATAACACTTGGTGTTAAGATTCGTCCAAATACACTTATTGGTAAAGTGATTACTTTAGATGATTTATGTAGAGATGCCTACCGAGCAGTATTTATTGGTACTGGTGTATGGAAACCATATACTTTAGGCATAAAAGGTGAAACATTAGGAAATGTACATTTTGCAATTGATTATCTAAAAAATCCTGAAGTCTACGAACTAGGAGAGAAAGTGACGGTTATTGGTGCTGGAAATGTTGCCATGGATGTTGCGAGAACAGCGTTAAGAAATGGGACAAAAGATGTGACAGTTATGTATAGAAAAACCATGGATGAAATGTCTGCGCGAACAGAGGAAATTGAAGCAGCAAAAATGGATGGTGTCACTTTTGAACTGTTAAAAACTCCTGTGGAGTTCACAGATGATGGCATTATTTATAATACTGTTATGCCAACAGATAATGGCTACGAAACAATTGAAGATCACAAGCTTTATGAAACAGATTCAGTTATTGTATCCATTTCTCAAGGCCCTCAAGCGAATATTGTATCCACAACAGAGGGCATTGAAGTGAGTCAAAAAGGTTTAGTAAAAACTAACGATTTAGGAAAAACCACTAGAGAAGGCATCTTTGCCTCTGGAGATGTTGTAACAGGCGCTAGAACCGTTGTAGAAGCTGTTAAGTATTCAAAAACTGTAGTAGAAGCAATGGATGAATATATAAAAAACAAGTATGATTAATTATAAATACATTGAGGTGTAAAATGAAAAATGCTGTTGAAATAGAACCAAGGTATAGTGATACGGATCAAATGGGTGTTATTTATCACGGAAATTATTTTTCCTATTTTGAAATAGCCCGGACGAATCTTTTTGAAGTATTAGGTTATTCTTATCGGCAGATTGAAGATGAAGGGATTATCTTGCCGGTGACAGAAGCCAATTGTCGCTATAAAAAGGCTATTAAATATGGCGAAAAAATTATAGTTGAAGCGGAAGTAGATTTTATCAAAAGAGTAACCATTGGCTTTAATTATACAATTTATAGAAAATCAGACGAAGAAGTCTTAGCAACTGGTTACACCCATCATGGATTTGTATCAAAGGATTTAAAACCAGTTCGATTTAAAGATTTCAATCCAGATTTTCAAAAGGTACTTAAGCGACTCAAAAATAAAAATGAATGATCTTAAGGGGGGCATATGGAAAAACGTATATTAGGCTCGACAGGGTTAGAAGTATCAATTATTGGATTAGGTGGCATACCCTTACAAAGGTTAAAAGCAGATGAGGCAGTCAAAATAGTTAAATATGCTGTAGATCAAGGGATAAACTTTATTGATACCGCTCGTGGCTACTCTGTAAGTGAAGAATTTATAGGCAAAGGGATTGAAGATTCAAGAGACAAATTAATTATAGCAAGTAAATCACCTGCAAGAGACTATGAAGGCATGAAAAAAGCACTTGAAGAAAGTTTTAAAGAACTAAGAACTGATTATATAGATTTGTACCAATTTCATTTTGTTCGTTATAAAGCTGACTTAGAAAAAATTATGTCAGAAGATGGTGCTTATAAAGCACTAGCTGAAGCAAAATCGGCTGGTAAAATTGGTCATATTGGTATCACAGGTCATAGTGCAGATTTAATGCTTGAAGCAATTAATCTTGAGAAGTTTGAAACCATACAATTCCCTTTTAATATAATTGAAGATCAAGGAACTGAATTGTTTAATCGCGCAAAGGAATTAAATATGGGAACCATTGTTATGAAACCTATAGCCGGTGGTGCTATTACTGAAGGAGAATTATCTCTAAAATATATTTTAAATAAAAAGTTTATTGATTCGGCAATACCAGGCATGGATACTGAAGAAATCATTGATAAAAATATTGCTGTTGGGAAGGGTTTAAGCCCACTTTCTATAGAGGAGTTTAAGACAATTGATTTAATTGCAAAAAAATTAGGTGAAGATTTTTGTAGAAGATGTGGTTATTGTTTACCCTGTCCTCAAGAAATAGACATTCCAACGCAATTTATATTTGAAGCGTACCTTAATCGGTATCAAATTCCAGATTGGGCAACTGATCGTTATGGGAAACAGTCTGTAAAAGCAGGGGCATGTATTGAATGCGGACAATGTGAGGAAAAATGTCCTTATAATCTTCCTATTATAAATATGCTTAAAAAAGTTGATGAGGCATTTAGCTAGAAATAAATTAGAGTATATATAAGTATATAAAAAGCATGATGTCACAGTTAAGTGATATCATGCTTTTGTAATTTTTTGATTTAGTTTAATGTATTTATAAACTTATTAGGTCTTTGTCTTTCGCTGATATTAATACCTAAAAAGTCTTCTACAGGTGATTCGTCTACTAAGATAGAAACAGTATTAATGCCTTCAATGCTTGTTAAACTGTAGAGAAGACTTTCGTACATGATTCTTTGGTAATCTTCTGAGCCTTCAAGAACTGTTAAAAAGTCACCTGAAAGATAAAGTTCAATATTAGTGCCATCAAAAACATAATTGTTGACTTTGACTTCCTCTGGCAATGTGGGTATTAAATTATGACCCGCCATACCATTATTGCTTCCAGTTCGAAGGGTCGAGAGAATACTTAAGACTTTATCATTTAAACTTTCAGCTTCAATATCTATAGGATAAAGAAACATTGTATTTTTACTTGTCTCTAGCCCAACATAAGCCTTTGGCAATGTATTCACTTTGAAGGCTTCCGTAAGATCTGTACCATGGAAATAATCTCCTTGATCAGAATTGTCTACAAAAAATTTCACATCAGTTACGATTTCAAACTCACTGATCGTATTAATAATTGAATTTAGTGCAAATAGCGCTGCAGTTGAGCCTTGATTAAAACCTTCTGTATCCTCGCTTAATAAGTCCATTCTTGCAGTACCATTAGAGATATAAATATTATCAACATTTGGTGCTACAGCAGCTTTAGATAAACCATACTTCTCATCTGCTGGTGTCAACAGTTCATCAATACTCCTACGAATAAAGTTGGTGCCATCATTTAATATCTCATGTACTGGTACAAGTCTTAAAAATTCCTCGTCTGGGTAATAAACCTTAGCAAATAGTGAATTGTCTGGCGGTGTATTACTTGAACCAACATATTTATTATCTTTAAGATATCTAAATGTAAAAGTAATTGGGTCTGTTATTCGATTGTCTGAACTATTAATTGAAACATTATATAGATTTGAACTAATATTTAAGTTCTTTAGAAAAAATCTATATTCAATTGTGTATACAGTTTTATTATCTTCTTCACTAATTTCTTCATCTAAAAAATCTGATAACTCATCCTTAGAAAGCTTTGAAGAGTTTTGAATATCTTCTAAGTCAAGTATTGTTTCTTTACCTGAATTGGTTGTCAGTGTAGCTTTAAACGAATCAATTAAAGTTTCTAATTCATCTTCATTAGTTGTTCTTAATACCATTTCAAAGGAGTTGTCATCTAAGAAGGCTTCTGCATTAGTAGATATATCAAAATAATCAATTGATTCTTGTGAATCAGTAGTAGTTTCTTGACGCTCACCAAAGTAGGGGAAATCAAGATCTAGTAATTGATAATTAATTGGTATGATGGCAAGTGAAAATACGATGAGTATAATTAAAAATAAATTGATTATTAAGCGCACATTAATCCCTCCAAATAAATTTTCTTCGTTTTTATACAATATTATTATATGATAAATAGCAGTAGAATGCTATAATTAATATAAAGTATATTATAAATTTAGAAAGGTGATAAAAGTGTCTGTAGAAAAAGGCGATTGTGTAGAAGTAGAAGTTGTTGATTTTGGTTCCAGAGGAGAAGGTGTCTGTAAGTATAATGGTTTCACTATTTTTGTTGAAGGGGTTGTACCTGGAGATATCTTAGAAACAGAAATATATCTAAAAAAGAGAAATTATGCCAAGGGTAAAGTTATAAGGATGATTAAGGCTTCTGAGATTAGACAAGAAGCACCTTGTGAGTATTTTAATACTTGTGGTGGGTGCCAAATCCAAAATGTAAAATATGAAGAGCAACTAGAATTTAAAAAGAAAAAAGTAGAAAGTGCTTTAGAGCGTATCGGAAAAATTGAGGACTTTCATGTAATGGATACCATCGGTATGGAAGAACCTTATAGATATCGTAATAAAGGTCAATTTCCAGTACAAATTAATAATAATGTAGCTGAAATAGGTTTCTATAAAATGGGATCCCATGATGTGGTAGATACTAGAAAATGTCTCATTCAAGAGAAAGTTTCAGACAAAATCATTAATATTATTCGCTCAATTATTAGAAGAAATCACATATCTGTTTATGATGAGAGAAAACATAAGGGCGTTATAAGGCACATTGTTATTCGAACGGCTAATAAAAGCAAAGACACCATGGTTGTTTTTGTGACAAATGGGTATGATTTACCTTATAAAAATACATTTATAGAAGCACTTCAAGAAATACCATCGATTAAATCTTGTATTCAAAACATTAACATGATGAAAGGTAATCGAATTTTAGGATTAGAAAATAGAACGCTATATGGCGAGCGAGTAATTATGGATGAGATAAATGACTTATCTTTCGAGATTTCACCACTTTCCTTTTATCAAATAAATTCTGTTCAAACAGAAAAACTATACAATAAAACCTTAGAGTATGCTGGGTTAACTGGTGATGAAGTTGTTTTTGATTTATATTGTGGTATTGGTTCAATTAGTCTGTTTTTAGCCAAAAAAGCAAAAAAAGTTTATGGTGTTGAAATAGTTGAAGAGGCTATTAAAGATGCTAAGAAAAATGCTATTAGAAATAACATACAAAATGTTGACTTTATTCAGGGAAAAGCAGAAGAAGTGCTGCCAGGAATGAGTGAAAAAGGGGTAACAGCAGATGTTATAGTTGTAGATCCCCCTCGAAAAGGTTGTGATCAGAAATTACTCGAAACAATAATTGAGATGGGACCTAAAAGAATAGTCTATGTATCCTGTAAGCCATCAACTTTGGCAAGAGATTTAAAACATATTACTGATAATGGCTACTCTGTTGGTAAAGTACAGCCAGTGGACATGTTTCCGCACACGACCCATGTTGAAACAGTAGTATTATTAAAAAAGAAATAAAATATTATCATAATGAATAATTAGATTCTCTGAAAAGAGGGTCTTTTTTTGTAGAATATTTTATGTCATTTTCAGTAAAATTAAAGTAATTATAACGTAAAATTAAACATTATTCTTTTATAAGTGTAAAATAGGTGATACAATATGATCGCTTTTAGATGTTGAGAAAGAAAATAATTATATGTAGTTATAGTGTGTGTTACTGAGAGTTTTGAGATGAACTTTTGTTAATATAGTAGTTATATGAAATAATATTCAACTAAATGTAATCTTTACTCAATTCTATTGTTTTTATTAGCTTAGTAGACAGGAGGTACAATGAAGATACTTAAATATTTACTAATTACTATTTTAGTAGTAGTGATGATTGTTGGATATACTTACTGGATGAATTATGATTTAGAGACAAATATTAAATTTAGTGAAACTGGTATGTATTTTGATGAAAATGGAAATTCAAGAGAAATTGATATTGAATTTGATGTAACAATACTACAAAATAAATATGAAAAAAATTACGAATTGTTAGGGGATATTTTAATTGATGGTCGTATATATTCCTATGGAGATAGTTTTGGATTTTTAGTTTACAATATAGAACAGAAGTATTTTGTAGGTTTTTCCCCAGGACCAGATAACGGATTTATATTAACTTGGAATTATAGTGAAGGAAATGGAATTATTGAGTTATATTCAGATTCACTTCTTGGTAAAACAAATTTATCAGGAGGAGTCATATATATTCCATATGATGGGGAATCGGAGGATAAAATACTTGATAAGATATCATATTTAAAAGGCATTAAAAAGAAGATTGAATATAAAAGTAACAGTAATTAACACTACATTGGAACAGCTGCCTACTTATTGTGTGGATTGTCAACACTAAACTGTACAAATTTGAGTTAGACAAATCTCTCTATACTCAACTGATCTTTTATAATTTAAAGAACCGTGAATTCTTACATTGTTGTACCAGTTAACGTAGTCAATTAATTCTCGTTTTAAGTCTTCAAGTGTATCAAATATATAATTATAATAAATTCTGTTTTTACTACTCTATAAGTTGCTTCTGCAACAGCGTTGTCATATGGATTTCCTTTATTACTTGATAATCTTTGAATATTGAGAGTTTCTAAAAGCTCATCAAGTGATTTGTTTTTAAACTCACTTCCGCGATCAGAATGAAATAATTCTAGGATATTAAGTGGCCTATTAATACTTGAGAATGCTTTTAGAACCAAGGCTGCGTCTTTCTTTTTACCGGCAGAATAACCAATAACTTCGTGATTATGAAGATCTAGTATTAAACAGATATAATCGAATTATTACCGACTCTGACGTAAGTTAGGTCACTTACGACAACTTCAGAATATGAGCGATTATTGAAGTCTCGCGCAATAACATTTTCGGTTTTAGATTCATTTACAGGTTGCTTTAAAATATCATTTTCCGTTTTCAGCTTAGCATTTTATTTTTGCAAGCGGTCAAGTTCCTTTGGCTCATTAGATTTGTTATCTTCTGATTTGAATGATCTTGCTGAATTATATTTTTAGTCCAATTGTAAACTGAAGTACGAGTCATTCCATATTCTTTGATAATTTCAGTTAGTGGCTTTCCTTTATTGCGTAAATCAACGATTTGTTTCTTAAACTTGTCGCTATATCTTTTACCCGACATGTTAATCATCTCCTTTTAATCTTAATTGATTTTAACATGTCTAACTCACACTTGTTCAGTTTAGTATAACCGATCCATATTTGAGTAAATATCTATATTTATAATGGTTTAAATTGTTAGTCAAATGCAGATAAAACTAGCATAAATAGATATACTAAATATATTATCAGAAAAGAAATTACAGAATTTATTGATAATGCGATGATAGATCTAAAAGAGAAAAAGAATATTGTACAGAATATATAATTTAATTGGCGACTAACTTTGCTGGTTGATATTTTCTAGCTATAGAAGTTATTAAATAAAAAATAGCCATTATTTAGGCTATTAGATATTATTGTTTTTTAAGAATTTCTAACCAGTTTGATGGAAAAGCTAGTCTTTTTAAATCAATATCAGATTCAAACTCTGAAATTAAACATTTTAGTTCGATAATGAATCTTTTCCACTGATCATCATTTCTTAATATCTTTTTAACGATTACAAAATATGCGAAAAGAGATTTGTTGTTAATACCGTCTTGTTTCATTTCTTTGAATAATTTTAAGTTTGAAGATAAGTAAGAATTATATAATCTTGAGTGATGAGCGCATCTATTTCTAATATTTGTTGATATAAAAAACCAATTTTCTAAATTTTGTGGTCCCACTTTGCTATAATATAACTTTGAAATTTGTTTTTGATCATGCGGAAGTAAATTAGAGTATAATTTTGAAATTGTTGAGAACGATATTATTTCTACAGCTACCCAGATTGGTAAGTTACCATATTTATCAATATTATGTTTTATAAAGATTTTGTCATTTTGCTTATTATGAATTCTTTTCATTCTTTTTAAAATATTTTCTTGCATATGATTGAGTGTTTTTATGAAATGGTCATAATGATAGTCACTTCTAAAGTTATTCTTGTTTAAATGAGCCAAGGGTCCATATTTTAGCCCAATATAATTTGCAACAACAGTTTTTAAGGATATTTCAATAGTTTCCATTAAATCCATTATTAAGCTGGAGAGTCTTTTGTTAAATAAATAAATATTATAAATCTGCTCGAAGGTTGTACCATCGACGAAGTTTTCCGACTCCCTTTGCTTTAATTGAAAATAATAACCGGATAATTTATAGTAGTTGACTCTACTTAAAATTTCTGAAGCTTTTTCCTCATTTGAAATTTTTAGATTTCTACTTTTTAAAAGTTCTAACTGCTCTGAAAATTCTTTTGCAGGCTTCAAATCATTTTTCATAAAAATCCTTTCATCAAAAAATAAAATGGCTTACCCTGGTCCGCATTATGAAGAGGCGTGGTAAGCTCTGTTAAAAATATTGTACACCATGGTGAACAGTATGTCAATAGAATTTGTAGATATAAATATTAAGGAAGAAATGATAATAAATGAAAAAAGGAGACTATGAAACATATAATAATGATTTACTTTATATCAAATCTTGTGAATTGTAATAATATAAGATAAGATATATTAAAATAAGAAAGTCAGTTTATTGTAGCTAAAAGGAGTAGATATGATAGTTGATAGAGTGAAAAAAGAAATCCAATTAGGTCAAATATTTGAAAATCCTAAAAGAGGCACTTCAGAGGTGATATCAATTACAGATAAGAATATATCATATGTAAGAGGGAATTCACGTATATCAATGCCAATAAATGAATTTGACAATGTTTATAAAGTATATAAAGGTAAAAAAGTAAGAACTGTAGATTTAAAAAAATATAAACCTAAAGTATTCTCATCAAAATATGGCGGACATAGCTGTAACTGTACTTTTCTATTCACAGTATATAAAAAACTTGGTTTAACAAATAGAATAAATGGGAAAGGTGTTCGAGGGAATCCATATCACATTGAGTTATTATAAATTGAACATGATTTAAGTTTTAAGAAATTAATCGTTACCACTTTTATTGATTAATAGTATTATACTTGATGGGATTTCGTTGGGATAGGATCGGTTATGTTTTGATTTACTGGAGAAATATTAGTTTCATCTAGAATGATTATTTTCGATTTCTTTGATAGATTTAGAAAAACAATATAACGTTTTATTTAAATTACGAATTTAAAGGTAACGAATATCAAATGTCGACATTGCCTACCATTTGCCAACATTGAGAGAATGATAACACAATACAAACAAACGTTATTGAATACTCTTGGGTATAAAGAATAGCTAAATAGCTTTATCACCAGTGATTTATAAAGATGTCTGAGTACCGCTTTATAGGTGGGTTCTACAAACGACCCATGTTGAAACGGTTGTTCTATTGACAAAAGCATAGACATCTCTTCTCCTAAGAATTAGTAATCATGCTAGAAACGTGATGGGAATATTAATATTTAGAGTGAAAGAAGGTTTTGAATTTGTAGTAAAAGAAATGGCATTAAGTATTAGAAACCTTCAACGAAAATTAGCTAATAAAAATACTATTTCTATAAATTGGCTAAAACATACGAAAGAATTATTAGCGAGAAATTATTTGAAAGTTAGTAATAAATCTAATGAAGAAATTGATTCTTTAATTGGTAATTCAGTTGTAAATAGTTTTAGACGAGCAGTTAGAAGTCTTACAGGGTGGATCGGTTATACTTAACTGGACAGTTACGAGTTAGACATGTTAAAATCAATTA
>DATFJG010000052.1:0-2520 GCA_035269305.1 Clostridia bacterium | reverse complement strand
AAATAGGAGTGATTAAGTTGTTTGAAAAATATGATGAAAAGACACAAAGAAGAATATACTCTTTGCTAAGCAGGGAGATAGATAGTAATGTGAAGGCGGGAATAACTAAGCCTGAAAAAATAGTCGAATATTTCATCAAAGAAATAAGAAAAAAAGATATGGATACATGGAAGAGCTTAAGAAAGTATATTGACAGCACCTATTTTTATAAGGAATGTATTAGATATGTTGAAAGTAAAATTGATGAATATATAGATAGATACGGTGGTTATTCTCAAAAAGGAAATGTAACAGAAGGACAAGCGAAGTATCTAGCCTCATTAATCGAAAAGACATTAAAGCATGAAGATTACCGTACTAGAATGGATGGACTTGATGAACTTAGAAGTTTAATTAAGTTGATTTCTAAAAGCGGAGCAAGTAAGTATATAGATAAGTACAAAACTGTTCTAGGATGGAATGATAAGGAAAACAAAGCAAAAAAATAAGCCTCGAAAGAGGCTTTTTGTGATGGTGAGAAGTATTGTGTTTTGAATTCAAAAGCATATGCTACTATGATAAAATCTGTTTTTTTATTTTATCGAATTCTTCCTGAGTAATTGCACCATCATCTAGAAGTTCTTTAAAAGTTTTGATTTCATCAGCACTATTAATCAAAGATTTTTTTGTATCAAAATCATTTACTTCATTCTTGGATTTTCCTTCCTTTAACCATAACCCAGTAAAGAAAAATCCCGCAACTTCAATTAGATCTAATAAAATATAAAACGAAGTATAAAATTGACTAGTCATCCATGATATTAAAGAGCCAAGGAGCAAAACTACTGCTGGTAAAAACCAAATCATTTTTAATCCTTTTAAATTTTTCCTTTCAAACATGCTGACTATAAACAATCCTACAAAAGCAATAGATAAAAAGAGACGATCTAGTGTAAAGTAATCTGTTAATAGGTAAAAATAAAAAAGTGCATAAAATGATGAAGCAATCGGTAATACAATATTTTTTTTGCCAACAAAAAGAATAATAGCAAAAATAATTCCTGTAGTGTGAACTAAAGTGGGAAGTAAAACAATATTTAGGGTTAAATCTCCATTCCAGCCACTCATCATAGAAATCATAAATTTAGTAGAATTAACTCCTGCTAATAAAAAGCATACTCCTGAAATTATCGAATATAGTTTTGTTTTGTTTAAAACATACATATATTTATCTCCGTATCCTTATTTAAATAATTTTTTTAGCAATCTAAACGGGTTAATTGAGGTTTTGTTGTAAACCTTATTATATACCGCCTTTTTCGGGTTTCTAATAGCTCCTGTACCTTTTGGCATCTTAACTTTACCCCTATGTACTACCTGTCTTTTAACACTCGTTCTAGCAGATATTTTCTTCTTCAAGCTAGGTTTTCTAACTCCAAATTTCATAATATCACCTCCATCTACATCATTATATATATTATATCATTAAAGCAGAAAAATGTTTAATCTAAACTCACATCAACATAATCAGCTGATGTGTCTTTTAATTTGTCTAAGTTATGTAAATATCGCTTCGCTATCTGCAACGTACTCCAGCCAAAGCTCTCAGTTACTTTAGCGAGGTCACAACCGTTTTGAATGGATATTGAGGCAGAGCTATGTCTATACCAGTGGGGGCTTATCTTTTTATCAATACCTGCTTTTTTAGTCGCATCATCTATAATGTATCTAATATAGTTTTCGGCAACTCTATTATTAGTTCTAGTCACAAGCAAGTAATCATCATTATTAATATCAGGAATTTCAAACTTTTTTCCGATACTTTTCCTATATGTTTTAATTAAAGAAAGAACATCACTTCTGATTTTAACATCCCTGCTTTTATCTCCCTTAGCTTCTACTATATGAACACCTACATTGCCCTCAAAATCCTTAAATAAGTGCTTACACTTAATATTACATAACTCACTCACTCTAAGACCTAAAGTAATTAACATAGCTCCAATAACAGCATTTCTAGGCTTATTTCTAAGCTGATCCCATATAGAAGATATTTCTTCCTTGGATAAGAACTTATCTGTATTTCCATTGTCCTTGATTTTAGGCTTATTTATAACAGCAAAGGGATTGTATCTTAAATATCCTAGTTTAACTCCAAAAGAATATAGGGAAGTAAGAGCAGATAATCTATTATGCTTGGTAGTTTTAGCTTTATCATTTAAAGACTCTGAAAAATCTAAAATATCACCGACAGTTATCTCATTTAAATTTTTGGGAATAAATTCTCTAAAATCTTCGATAGCTTTTTGATAAGACCTTTTTGTATTTTTTGAGTTTAAATTTCTTAAAAATAAAGAGATCAGTTTTTCATCATTTGTTATGGAATGATCTCTATAAGTTTCAACTTGATTATTTTCACTAAAATTATTTTGATTTATCATTTTCATAAGTAACACCTCTATATATATTATATAATAGAAAAACATCAAAAACAACGGTTTTCTTGTGATAACTAAAATTATCACAAGAAAATAAAAGTGG
>DATFJG010000051.1:0-59234 GCA_035269305.1 Clostridia bacterium | reverse complement strand
GAATTAAAATTATTGCTAAATATTAATAAAAATTCTAATTGATATTTTTTATAGATATGTTATAATACAATAGTGTAAAAAATAATCACCCGTTATTATTTATTTTATGGTGCTAATGTAAATTAGTTTAAAATAGAGAAGACGTAGCGGGGCAGTCAAAACTATGGAGGTGTTTTACGTGGATGTATCAATGAGAGATTTATTAGAAGCTGGTGTTCACTTCGGTCACAAGACTAGAAGATGGAACCCAAAAATGAAACAATATATATTTACTGAAAGAAGTGGAATATATATTATTGATTTACAACAAACAGTTAGGTTATTAGATGAGGCTTATGAATTTGTAAAGTCTGTTGCTGCTGATGGCGGAAAAGTTTTATTCGTTGGAACAAAGAAGCAAGCAAAAGAATCAATTAAGCAAAGTGCAGAAAAAGCAGGCGCTTTTTATGTTAACCACAGATGGTTAGGTGGAATGCTTACAAATTACAAGACTATTTCTAAACGTATTGATTTGTTAGATGAAATTGATAAGATGGAAAAAGATGGAACATTTGAAATGTTACCTAAAAAGGAAGTTATAGATTTAAATAAACAACGAGAAAAGCTAGAAAGAAATCTTGGTGGAATCCGAGGCATGAATGGATTACCAGATGTATTAGTTGTAGTTGACATTAACCAAGAAATAAACGCTGTTTTAGAAGCTAAAAAGTTAAATATCCCTGTTGTAGCGTTAATAGATACAAACTGTGATCCGGATGATGTAGATTTTGTTATTCCAGGAAATGACGATGCCATTAGAACAGTAAAATTAATTACAGATACTATGGCTCAGGCAGTTATAGAAGGTCGTCAGGGTGCTGATTCTGACACAACAGAAGCATAATTATAGGAGGATATGAATGAGTTTAGCTAAAAAAATAAAAGAATTAAGAGAAGTGACTTCAGCTGGTATGTTAGATTGTAAAAAAGCTTTAACAGAAGCTGATGGCGATATTGAAAAAGCAAAAGAAATTTTAAGAGAAAAAGGTTTAGCAAATGCTGCAAAAAAAGCAGGTAGAATTGCTACTGAAGGTGTTGTAGTTTCTTATATTCATGGTGCTAGAATTGGATCTTTAGTTGAAATTAATAGTGAAACTGATTTTGTTTCTAAAAATGATAAGTTTAAAGATTTTGCTAATGACATTGCTATGCAAGTAGCAGCTTCTGCGCCTAAATATGTAAAAAGAGATGAAGTGCCTGAAGAAGTTGTAAATGCGGAAAAAGAAATTTTAACAACTCAAGCACTTAATGAAGGAAAGCCTGAGCATATCGTTGAAAAAATGGTAGAAGGGCGTATAGATAAATTCTTTGGTAAAATTTGTTTATTAGAGCAACCTTTTATTAAGGATACTGATATAACAATCGAAGAATTACTTCAAAAAACAATTGCACAAATTGGAGAAAACATCTCTATTAGACGATTCTCTAGATTTGAAGTTGGAGAAGGTTTAGAAAAGAAAGAAGAAAACTTCGCTGAAGAGGTTGCAAGTCAGTTATAGAAAAATTGAGAGAACACATTTGTGTTCTCTTTTTTTGAATTTGAGGAGGAGCAATGAGTAATCATACGTATAAAAGGATATTAATTAAAATCTCTGGCGGTGCATTAGCTAAAGAAATTGGTTTTGGTATTGATAACACTAAACTTGAGAAAATAGCAGAAGAGATTTTAAAGCTGTCAAAAGAAAATATCGAAATAGCAATTGTAATAGGTGGTGGCAATTTTTGGAGAGGTCGCTCAACAAATGACATGGACAAATCAACAGCTGATTATATGGGTATGCTTGCAACAACTATTAATGCTTTGGCATTACAAGATTACATTGAAAACCACGTTAATTTAGAAACAAGAGTTATGAGTGCTATTGATATGAAAGAAATTGCAGAACCTTATATCAAACGGAAAGCCGTTAGACACTTAGAAAAAGGACGCGTTGTTATTTTCGCCGCCGGCACAGGCAATCCATTTTTTACGACTGATACTGCTGCTGCTCTTAGAGCGGCTGAAATTGATGCAGATGTAATTTTACTAGCTAAAAATATTGATGGTGTTTATGATTCCGATCCAAAAATTAACAAAAATGCTAAAAAATATGATACAATTAGTTATAAGAAGTTAATTAGTCAAGAGTTAGGTGTTATGGATGCTACTGCGGTGACTATGTGTAAAGAGAATCATATACCAATTCTTGTATTTGATTTAAACCAGCCCTTTAGCATATCTAAATCATGTTTTGGCGAAGAAGTAGGAACAATTATCGAGGAGGAGTAGTATGAGATTTGAAGTACATGACGAAATGGAAGAAAGAATGAAGAAGACAATCCATGTTTTAAAATCTGAGTTTGCATCTGTTAGAACAGGAAAAGCATCTGCTCAGGTATTAGATAGTATATACGTGGATTATTATGGAGCTAGAACACCACTAAACCAAATGGCATCAATATCTGCGCCGGAAGCAAGAACATTAATGGTGAAACCTTTTGATAAAAATGTCCTTGGAGATATTGAAAAAGCATTGTTGAAATCAGATTTAGGTATTAACCCAAATAATGACGGGGATAAAATTATTTTAAATTTTCCTATGTTAACGGAAGAGAGTAGAGTAGAGTTTACAAAGACGGTTAAGAATTATGCCGAAGAAGCAAAAATTGCACTTAGAAATGAACGACATGATGCAATTGATGAGCTTAAAAAGATGGAAAAAAAGAGCGAAATTACTGAAGATGATTTGAGAAAATCTTTAGATGAAGTTCAGAAGATCATTGATCAATACAATAAGAAGATAGATGAATTAACTGAGAAAAAGATTAAGGATATTATGACAGTATAAGTATATACCCTCCCTTTGGAGGGTTTATTTTTAGAGGAGATAAAAATGGGTGAAAAAACTTTACCAAGACATGTTGCTTTTATAATGGATGGTAATGGTCGATGGGCTAAAAAAAGATTTTTACCAAGAATTGCTGGACACAAAGCAGGTGTAGATTCGCTAAAAAGGGTTATTCGTTACAGTTCAGAGAAAGGTATAAAATATGTAACTGTTTATGCATTTTCTACAGAAAATTGGCAGCGGCCTGAAAGTGAAGTGAAAGGAATTTTAGAACTTCTAGTAACAGCAATGAATAAAGAGTTTGATGAATTAATTGCAAATGACGTAAAAATTAAGATGTTAGGAATTGAAGAAACGTTGCCAGATAGAGTAAGAAAAGCTTTTAATGAAGCTGAGGAAAAAACAAAGGATAATAATGGCTTACAGTTTAACATTGCCTTTAATTACGGTTCAAGAAAAGAAATTATTCATTCAGTTAAAGAAATAGCTAAATTGATTGATTCAAAAACTATTGGAATAGATGAAATAGATGAGCAATTATTTGAAAGTTTTTTATATACTAAGGATATTCCAGATCCAGATTTAGTTATTAGAACCAGTGGAGAAGTTAGATTAAGTAATTTTTTATTGTGGCAGATTTCTTATTCAGAGTTATATTTTACAGATACTTATTGGCCAGATTTTGATGAAAAATCTTATCAAAAGGCTTTGGATGAATACAGTAATAGAAAACGAAGATTTGGTAGTCTTAAGGAGTGATCAGATGCTTAAGCGTATTATTACAGGATTAATTGCATTGCCTATTTTTGTGTTTTTTGTTTTACAAGGTGGATTATACATATTTGTATTAACTTTTTTTGTAGCTACTATTGGCTTATATGAGTTTTATGAAGCACTGAAACATAAAAATATTAAATCAATCAATTGGTTAGGTTATTTAAGTGTTTTATTAATTGTTGTTGGGATTCACTTTCAATTTCAAGGGCTTTATTTTTTGAGTTTATTGTATATTACTAGTTTAGTATTATTGATTTTTAATCTTTTTTCAAAAAAAGATCATTTAGTAGAGAGTGCTGTTACAGTGCTGGGTATTATCTATGTTGGCATTGGATTTTCACACTTCTTATTACTAGATCAATTAGAGTTACCACTACTATTATTTGTACCATTTTTGATTAGTTGGGGAACGGATACATTTGCATACTTTACTGGAAAATTTTTCGGCCGAAAGAAACTGTTTCCCCGTGTCAGTCCAAAGAAAACAATTGAAGGAGCTATTGGTGGGATTATTGGCTCTGTATTGATTAATTATATTTTTGTTTATTTTTTTCTCAAAGAAATTTTAGCTGTTATCATCATAATAAGTTTTTTTGGATCAGTTTTATCCCAAGTTGGGGATTTAGTGGCTTCAAAAATTAAAAGGACATGTAATATAAAAGATTTTGGTTATTTACTGCCTGGACATGGTGGAATTTTAGATCGTTTTGATAGTTCATTAGTAACCATTCCATTCGTATATTATTGTGTATATATATTCATAAATTTAGTTTAATTTTAATAAAGGGGTTTCAATGAAAAAAATAACAATTTTAGGTTCAACAGGGTCTATAGGAACACAAACATTAGAAATCGTAAAGGAGTTTCCAAATAATTTTGAAATTCAAGGCTTATCATGTAATAAAAACATAGATTTATTAGAGAAACAAATTATTCAATTTAAGCCGAAGTATGTTTGTGTAATGGATAAAGAAGCTGCAAAAGAATTAGAAGCAAGGATTTTACCTGATATTATAGTTTATACTGGGTTAGATGGATTGATTAATATAGCTACAGAATCGAAATGTGATATTTTACTTACAGCTGTTGTTGGTAGTATTGGTTTATTGCCAACCTATGAAGCCATAAAAAAAGGGATTGATATAGCATTAGCGAATAAAGAAACCTTAGTTACGGCAGGAAAAATAATTATGGCGGAAGCTAAGAAATCTGGAAGTAAAATATTACCTGTTGATTCAGAACACAGTGCAATATTTCAATGTCTTCAAGGCAACGAAAAAAACACTGTAGAGAAAATAATTTTAACGGCATCTGGTGGGGCATTTTTAGATACGCCAATAGATGCATTAAATTCAGTTAAACCTTTAGATGCATTAAAGCATCCGAACTGGGAAATGGGTAAGAAGATTACAATTGATTCGGCAACCATGATGAATAAGGGTTTAGAGGTAATCGAAGCTAAATGGTTGTTTGATTTAAGCATTGATCAAATAGAAGTTGTGATTCATCCTGAGAGTATCATTCACTCCATGGTTCAGTATCAGGACCGTTCAGTTATTGCTCAAATGGGATTGCCAGATATGAAGTTACCAATTTTGTATGCTTTGAATTATCCTAAGAGAGTTAAAACCAATTACGAGGCTTTAGACTTAACAAAAGTTGGTCGATTGAATTTCATGACACCAGATTTAAAAAAGTTTAAAGCATTATCTTTAGCTTATGAAAGTATAAAAATTGGTCATACAATGCCTGTAGTACTTAATACGGCAAATGAAATATATGTTCAGAAATTTTTAGAAAACGAAATCGAGTTTTTAGAGATTGCTGAATCTGTAGAGAAAGAAATGAAGAATCATGATATAATTAAGAATCCAACAATAGAAGAGATTATTAGAATTGAAAATGAAATGAGAGAAAGATTAATTTGAGGTGAAATAGATGTTAACAGCAATTAGTTTTATATTTGTCTTTGGTATGATTGTATTTTTTCATGAATTGGGCCATTTTTTAGTAGCTAAAAAAAATGATGTAACAGTTCATGAATTCTCATTAGGTATGGGACCTAAAATTATTACGAAACAAGGGAAAGAAACATTATATGCATTAAGAGTTTTTCCAATAGGCGGCTATGTCCGCATGGAGGGAGAAGATGAAGAATCAGATTTGAAAGGTAGTTTTTCAAATAAAAAACCATTGCAGCGGTTATCAATAATTACTGCTGGACCCATTATGAATTTTTTACTTGCAATTGTTTTATTTGCGGTAATATTCACAGCCGTTGGCATTCCAACGACAGAAATAGCTGATTTTAGTGAGAATTCTCCTGCTTATGCATCAGGCTTGTCAGTAGGCGATGAAATTGTTGCAATTGATGGGACTAAAATTAACTCATGGGAGAATGTACAAAGAACCATTAGTTCAGGAAGTGGTGAACTGAAAATCACAGTCCAACGGAGTGGAGAAACCATTGAAAAAGTAATTCAGCCTGTAATTGAAGAAGAAACAGGCCGGCGAATTATTGGTATTGCGCCAGATTTTACGAAGAATCCTCTTAAAGTTGCAGGACATTCTGTTTATCAAGTAGGATTTTTAACAAAAGAGATATTTAAATTTTTTGCAAGATTACCCTTTGGTGGTATGTCTGAAGGTGAAGTTGTTGGACCAGTAGGCATTGTTAGCCTTGTTGGAGAAGCAGCTGAACGAAGTTTTTTCGATGTATTGTTTTTAGCGGCTTATATTTCAATTAACTTGGGAATTGTTAATTTACTACCAATTCCAGCCCTTGATGGTGGCCGTGTTGTATTTATACTTGTTGAAATAGTAAGAGGGAAACCTGTCGACCCAGATAAGGAAGGTTTTGTTCATTTAGTTGGTTTTGTTATATTGCTATCGTTAATGGTATTATTAGTGTTTAATGATGTAAAAGAGCTGTTATAATGGATATTTTAAAGCGCAGGGAGACAAAAGGTGTCCGAGTCGGGCCATTTATCATTGGCGCAGGAAATCCTATTAGAATCCAATCTATGACGACTACTCGGCCATCAGATTTAGAAGCTACTTTAAATCAAATTGCTGACTTAGAAGCGGAAGGTTGCGAAATTATAAGAGTGGCTGTACCAACTTTGGAAGACGCTAGAGCTTTAAAAATCATAAAAAAGAGAATTAAGATACCTTTGGTAGCAGATATTCATTTTGATTATCAATTAGCTATTGAGTCTATTAGAAGCGGTGTAGATAAATTACGAATAAATCCAGGAAATATTGGTAATGAAGAAAAAATAAAAGCAGTTGTAGAAGAAGCAAAAAAACATGATGTGCCGATTAGAATAGGCGTTAATGCAGGCTCTTTAGAAAAAAATATCTTAGAAAAGTATGGCCATCCAACGCCAGAAGCTATTGTTGAAAGTGCTATGAAGCATATTCAGATTTTGGAAGCGTTAGATTTTTATGAAATAATTGTATCTTTAAAGAGCTCTGATGTTTTAGAGACTTTAAGAGCCTATGATTTATTATCCAAAAAAGTAAATTATCCATTGCATATCGGGATTACAGAAGCTGGAACAAAATTTGGTGGTACAATTAAATCTTCTGTTGGCATTGGTAGTCTATTGGTTCTAGGATTAGGGGATACTTTACGTGTATCTTTAACTGGAAATCCAGTAGAAGAAATTCGTGTCGCAAAGGGAATTTTAAAATCCCTTAACTTAAGAAGCTTTGGCATTAATATTATTTCTTGTCCGACTTGCGGGAGATGTAACATTGATTTAGATAGAATTGCCACGGTAATCGAAAAGAAATTAGCAACGATAGACAAAAATATTACTGTTGCAATTATGGGATGTGCCGTTAATGGACCTGGAGAAGCAAAAGAAGCTGACTTAGGTATCGCAGGTGGCAGAAATGAAGCTGTATTATTCAAAAAAGGCAAAATCATTAGGAAAATACCTGAAAGTCAGATTATTGAAGAATTAATAAAGGAAATTGAGGCAATCGATGAATAATTTTAAGACGATTATAAGCAATTACTTTGAAGAGGGTTTAGTAGATATTGAAAAAATTGAATACAGTAAATCAAATAGACAATTAGATCTTGTACTAGCAGTACATGCATTCTATTTTAGTGATAAATTTGATCAGTTAAAAAAACAAATTAAAAAAGATTTGTTTTTTTTAAATGAAATTAGTATAAGAAAAGTATATAAAACTGAGATAGAAGATGAGAATGTTAAAAAGTTTATCGTTAAATATATCAATAAAATTATTAGTTATCGGGAGAAAATAACGAGCCGTATGTTGTCGGCACTTATTAGTGCTGATAAGAACTTCGTTGATGAAATATTGACCTTTAAGGTTCATAATAAAATTACATGTAATAAGATGCAAGAACAACGGATTGATTACTACATTTCCGACTTATTAAAAAATGAGTTTAATTTAGATATAAAGGTAAAAATACACTTTGAAAGTAATCAAGAAAAAATGGAAGACTTTGTAGAAAATCGAACAGTAGAAGTCAATGGTATGCTTGAAAAGATGCGATCAGAACGAGAAAAGATCCGCAAAAGTATGGGAAGTAAAACTTCTAAAAAAGAGGCTAATAAGTCAGGTCAAATATATAAGAGTAAGATTAAAAGAAATTTCATTAAGATTAATGACATTCTTGAAGAAGGAGAAGTTGTTGCTATTAAAGGAAAAGTCTTTAATATTGATTCAAGAGAGTTAAGAGGCGGGAAAGTTCTTATTATGTTTTCTGTTACGGATTTAACATCATCTATTGGTGTAAAAATATTTGCTACACCTAATACTGCTGAAAGAATTCTTGCAGAAGTATCGAAAGGTGAATGGTATGGATTCGAAGGAAATATTCGTTATGACAAGTTTGATAAAGAACTTGTTATCTTTGCAAATAAAATAAATTATTCTGAAAGAAGAGATCCTAAAATAAGAGAAGATGATAGTAAAGAAAAAAGAGTGGAATTACACTTACATACAAAAATGAGTGCTATGGATGGGGTAAGTGATGTTTCAGCTTTAATTAAACGTGCCCATCATTGGGGACATAAGGGGATAGCGATAACTGATCATGGTGTATTACAGGCTTTTCCGGAAGCTATGGATTCTAAACCTGATGACTTTAAAATCATCTATGGTGTAGAAGGCTATCTATACAATGATAATACTAATTTAGTTATTAATCCTAATGCAGGTGATTTGAACCAAGAGTTTGTTATTTTTGATATTGAAACAACAGGTCTTAATAAACAGAGGGACTCAATAACTGAAATAGGCGCAGTAATGATTCGAAACAAGCAAATTATTAAACGGTACACAAGTCTCGTTAAACCTGAAAAGAAAATACCAGCAAATGTTGTTGAGTTAACTGGTATTACGAATCAAATGGTTGAGAATGAACGTAAAATTGATGAAGTTTTACCTGAATTCTTAGCTTTCATTGGTGATAGACCTTTAGTGGCTCACAATGCAACTTTTGATATTGCGTTTATTGACCGTGAAGCGAAACGTATGTCTTTATCATTTAATCCAACGATTCTTGATACAATGACTTTAAGTAAGATGTTAATCAAAAAGATTAAACGTTTCCGGTTAAAAACTGTTGCACGACATTTAAAAGTTAATTTAGAAGGACATCACCGTGCAGTAAATGATGCCGCAGCCACGGCACTTATATTTATTAAATTGCTAAAACGTTTGGTCAAGAAGAACGTCTCTACTCTAGAAGAAATTAATGATTTAGCTATGAAAGAGATGGATTATAAGACGTACAACACCTATCATGTTATTATTTTAGCGAAAAATTATGTTGGTTTAAAAAATCTATATAAACTGGTTTCAAAATCAAATATTGATACGTATTATAAACAACCAAGAATTTCCAAGAAAGTGTTAGATGATTTAAGAGAGGGTTTATTAGTAGGATCAGCATGTGAAGCAGGTGAACTTTTCAGAGCAATTATTGATAATAAATCAGAAAATGAAATAAGAGATATTGCTAGTTTCTACGACTATTTAGAAGTTCAGCCTTTAGGCAATAATCAATTTTTATTAGATAAGAACATTGTTGAAAGTGAAATGGATTTACAAGATATTAATAAAAAGATTATTAATTTAGGTTTAGAGTTTAACAAATTAGTTGTTGCCACTGGAGATGTCCATTTTTTAGATCCTAATGATAAAATCTATCGGGAAATTCTCATGACTGGTAAAGGCTTTAAAGATGCTAGTAATCAACCACCACTTTATCTAAAAACAACAAATGAAATGTTATCTGATTTCAGTTATTTAGCGGATGATTTAGCGAAGGATTTAGTTATTAATAATCCAAATAAGATTTTAGATATGGTTGAAGATATTTTGCCTATTCCAAATGGTACGTTTCCGCCATCTTTTGAAGGTTCTGACGAGGAGTTACGTGAGATGTGTTTTAATAAAGCCAAGTCTATCTATGGTGAGGATTTGCCTGATATTGTAAAGGATAGGTTAGAGGTTGAACTGTCTTCAATAATTGATAATGGCTACTCAGTCATGTATATTATTGCTCAGAAACTAGTGGACAAATCCATGGAAGATGGTTATTTAGTTGGTTCGAGAGGTTCTGTTGGCTCTTCTTTTGCAGCAACCATGTCAAATATTACAGAGGTTAATCCATTACCACCGCACTATGTATGTACAAAATGTAAAAATTCAGAGTTTAACTTGGAAGGTATATATGGGTCTGGTGTTGACTTACCAGATAAAGAATGCCCTGAATGTAATATACCTTATAAAAAAGATGGACATGATATACCCTTTGAGGTTTTCTTAGGCTTTGGTGGTGGAAAAGAACCTGATATTGATCTTAACTTTGCTGGTGTATATCAAGCAGAGGCGCATAAATATACAGAAGAATTGTTTGGTGAAGGAAAGACTTTTAAAGCCGGTACTATTGGCACTATTGCAGATAAAACTGCCTTTGGTTATGTAGCAAACTATTTTGAAGAAAATGAGATTACCGTTCGGAAAAAAGAAATCGAGAGGTTATCCCAAGGCTGTACTGGGGTAAAAAGAACTACCGGACAGCATCCAGGAGGGATTATGGTTGTTCCACAAGACATGGACATCTATGATTTTTGTCCAATTCAATACCCGGCTAATGATACAGAATCTGATGTTATTACAACACATTTTGATTACCATTCAATTAGTGGTCGTTTATTGAAACTTGATATTTTAGGACATGATGTACCTACGATGATTAAGGAACTTGAAGATTTGACAGGTGTAAATATAGATGATGTGGCTTTAGATGATAAAAAAACCATGAGTATTTTTACAAGTACGAAGCATTTAAGTATTATTGATGATTCTTATGGTATAAAAACTGGCAGTTTAGGTATTCCAGAATTTGGCACAACATTTGTTAGACAGATGTTAGAGGATACTCAACCAAAGACTTTTTCGGATTTAGTAAGAATTTCAGGATTGTCTCATGGTACAGACGTATGGTTAAACAATGCTCAAGATTTGGTTCGCCAAGGGGTTGTAAAAATAAACGAAGTTATTTCAACCAGAGATGATATTATGAATTATTTAATTTATAATGATCTGCCATCAAAAGAAGCCTTTGTGATCATGGAGGGGGTTCGAAAGGGAAAAGGATTAAAGGATGATCAGTTAGCCCTTATGAAAGAACATAATATCCCAGAGTGGTATATTCAATCTTGTCAGAAAATAAAGTACATGTTTCCAAAAGCACATGCAGTAGCATATGTTATGATGTCCTTTAGAATTGCTTATTTTAAGGTTTATCATCCGTTGGCTTTTTATGCGACTTTCTTTAGTAGTAAAGTAGGAGATTTCGATGCACAAACAATTTGCTTAGGACCAGAAGTCATTGCAAAAAAGATGAATGAACTAAAACAATTAGATCGAATGACCAAAAAAGAAGGCGACCAATATATGATTTATGAAATTGCTTCTGAAATGTATGCAAGAGGGTTTAAGTTTAAAAAAGTAGACATATATAAATCCCATCATGATAAATTCTTAATAGAAGATGGTCAGTTATTACCACCAATTAACTCAATTGATGGTGTTGGGCAAAATGCAGCTGTTAGTTTATATGAAGCGAGAGAAAATGGCGAATTTATATCTATACAAGATTTGAGTGATCGAACGAAGTTAACATCGACTAGTATAGATGCATTAAAAGAGCATGGGAGTTTAGGGAACTTACCAGAATTAAACCAATTATCCATGTTCTGATTTGATTTATTTATTAAATCGTGGTACAATTAACGTAGTGTGAATTTAAGTGGTTGAAAGTGGGGTTTTCCCGCTTTTTGTCATTTTAAATAGAGAAGAAAAGTTAAAAAAAGAGGTGATTAAAATGTCAAGAAAAATAATAGATGTTGTTAAAAAAACAGCTAAAAATTATTTAGACGAAAATGAATTAGAATTAGTAAAAGTGGATTTTGTAAAAGAAGGACCCCATCGGTATTTAAGAGTTTTATTAGACAAAGAAGGTGGCATTGCATTAAAAGATTGTCAAGAGTTTAGTCGATTTTTAAACAAAAACTTAAATGACAATATTATCAATGATAAATATTTCTTAGAAGTGAGCTCTCCTGGTGTTGAACGAGAGCTTTATAATGAAAAAGATTATCAAAAGTTTATCGGTGATACTGTTGATATTAGTTTGTATACGACAATCAAAGGTAGAAAGAAAGTTACAGGCACTTTAAAAGGATTCACAGACTCGGTATTTCAAATTGATATTAAGGGTGAAGACGAATATATTGAATTGCCACGTAACAAAGTTTCTAAGATCAATTTACATATGGATTTTTAATAAGGAGGTATTGAAAAAATGAGCTCGGAAATAATTGAAATTTTAAATCAAATTGAACGGGATAAAGGGATAAAAAAAGAACTAATAGTAGAAGCTATAGTAGCAGCTTTAGAATCTGCGTATAAAAAGAATTACAATATGACAAAAAATAGTGTGAGAGTAGATTTCGATATAGAAACAGGTGATGTTAAAGTATTTTCGCTATTACACATTGTTGAAGAACCAATTGAAGTAAATGATATTACTATGGAAGAGGCCAAAGAGTTTCCTGGCAGTCATGAATTAGGCGATATTATTGAGGAAGAAGTAACACCAAAAGACTTTGGTCGAATTGCAGCACAAAATGCAAGACAAGTTATTATTCAGAGAATAAAAGAGGAAGAAAGAGAAGTACTTTTTAATAAGTTTGCTAATAGAGAATCAGAGATGATTACTGGTAAAATTCAAAGAGAATCAAATGGTGTTTATTTTATTACACTTGGCTCTTTAGAAGGCGTTTTATTACCTAATGAGCAAATTATGGGGGAAACTTATGAACAGGGCATGCGATTAAAATGTATTATTAAAAGTGTAAGTCAGACAACAAAAGGCCCGCAAATTATTCTCTCAAGAACAGATGCTGATTTAGTGAAACGATTATTTGAATTAGAAGTTCCAGAGATATATGATGGTGTAGTAGAAATTAGAAGTATCGCAAGAGAAGCCGGTGCAAGAACAAAAATGGCAGTATTTACCCTAGACAGCACAGTTGATTCATTAGGCGCTTGTGTTGGAAAAGGTGGCGTTCGAGTGAATGCTGTTGTTGATGAATTAGGTGGCGAAAAAATAGATATTGTTAAATGGCATAAGGATCCAGAAGTTTATATTGCTAATGCTTTAAGTCCAGCAGATGTTATAAAAGTTGAGATACTTGATGAAAGCAATAAAACGGCAAGAGTAATTGTACCAGATGATCAATTATCCCTGGCTATTGGGAAAGCTGGACAAAACGCTAGATTATCAGCAAAATTAACAGGCTGGAAGATTGATATAAAGTCATTAGAGCAATCAAAAGCATTAAAGAAAGAAAAAATAGAGTCTGAAGAAAAAGATGTAAGCATAGAATCAAAAGAGAGTGAAGAAAATGCAAGTGTAATTGAAGAATAATTGGAGGTGACGATATATGTCAAAAATTAGAGTATATCAGTTAGCAAAAGAGTTAGAAATGGAAAGTCATGATGTCATAGAAATGCTACAAGAATTAGGAATGGATGTTACAAGTCATATGTGTACAATCAGCGACGAAGAAGCTGAAACAGTATTAGCCCTTCATCTAGGCATTGAAGAAGACGACGAAGAAGAAATTATTGAAGAAGAAGATGTAGATGCAATTGAAGTACCTAAAACAATGACTGTTGGAGAATTTGCTGATGTACTTGGACAGCAAGCGAACAATTTAATCATTGAGTTAATGAATTTAAATGTAATGGCAACAATTAATCAAAACATTGATTTTGATACAATGAAACAATTAGCAGAGAAACATAATATTAAGATAAAGCAAGAAGTAAAAGAAATCGATACGCTTTATAGCCAGGAGGATTTTGCTGACAAAGCAAAAGATCTTTTACCTAGACCACCGATTGTAACTGTAATGGGTCATGTAGATCATGGTAAGACTACTTTATTAGATGCTATGAGAAGTACTGCAATAACGGAAGAAGAAGCTGGTGGTATTACGCAACACATTGGTGCTTCTGAAGTACATGTTAATGGTAAGAAAATTGTTTTCTTGGACACACCTGGACATGAGTCTTTTACAACATTAAGAGCAAGAGGTGCTCAAATCACTGACATTGCAATTTTAGTTGTTGCCGCTGATGATAGTGTTATGCCACAAACTATTGAAGCCATAGACCACGCGAAAGCAGCAGGCGTGCCGATTATTGTTGCTATTAACAAGATGGATACTCCTGGAGCAAATCCTGATAAAGTAATAAAAGAATTATCTGATAATGGTATTCTTGTTGAAGATTGGGGTGGCGATGTAATTGCCGTTAAAGTTTCTGCTTTAAAAGGTGAGGGTGTTGACGAACTATTAGAGATGATTCTATTAGTAGCTGAAATGGAGCAGTTAAAAGCGAATCCTAATAGAAGAGGTATCGGAACTGTCATTGAAGCAGAATTAGAAAAAGGTCGAGGACCAGTTGCATCTGTAATTGTTAATAAAGGTACAATGCGTGTAGGCGACGCCGTAACTGTTGGTAAAACGTCTGGACGGATTAGAGCAATGTATAACTACAAAGGGAAAAAAATCAAAAAAGCGACGCCATCAACTCCTGTTGAAATAGCAGGTTTATCAGATGTGCCACAAGCTGGTGAAAAAATATATGTAACTGAAGATGATCAACGGGCAAGAGAACTAGCAGATTATAGAAAGTTAAAAATGCGAAATGAAAAAATGCAGTCTAAAAAGCATGTTTCATTAGATGATTTATTTAGCCAAATTAAAGATGGTGAGTTAAAGAAATTAAATATTATCATAAAGGCAGATGCTCATGGATCTATAGAAGCATTAAAAGGCTCATTAAACAAAATTTCTAATGATGAAGTTAAAATAAATATTATTCATGCGAATATTGGTACAATTTCAGAAGCTGATGTTGCATTAGCCTCTGCATCAAATGCAATTATCATTGGTTTTAATGTTAGACCACTGGCAAGTGTTATGTCTACAGCATCAACAGAAGGCGTAGATATTAGAACGTATCGAATCATTTATAATGCTATAAACGATGTACAAGATGCTATGGTTGGTATGTTAGATCCTGAGTTTGTTGAAGAAGTGCTAGGACAAGCTGAGGTTAGAGATACATTTAAAGTGTCGAATATTGGTACCATTGCAGGTTCTTATGTAATTGATGGTAAAATCACTAGAAATGCTGATGCAAGACTTTTACGTAATGGAGTCATTGTTTATGAAGGAGCTATTTCTTCGCTTAAACGATTCAAAGATGATGCAAAAGAAGTTGTTAAAGGCTATGAATGTGGTATTATGTTAGAAAAATATGATGACATCAAAGAAGGCGATATAATTGAAGCTTTCCACGATAAAGAAGTTCCAAGAACAGCTAAAAAGTAGGTGATTTAATTGAACGAAAGAAGATTAAAGAGAATTTCAGTACAAATACAAAAGATTATTAGTGAGCTTATTATGGAAGGGAAAATTAAAGACCATAGAGTTACAACTTTTACAAGTGTTACAGATGTAGAGACAACTGATGATTTAAGATATTGCTTTGTATATATTAGTAATTTAGAAGAGGATCTTGAAAAAGCTGAAGAGACGATGAAAGGTTTAAATTCAGCTAAAGGGTATATTAGACATGAGTTAAGTCAGAATACTGAATTACCTTATACGCCGGAACCGGTTTTTAAGTTAGATAATTCTATTAAACGGGGAATGAAAATAGAAGAAATTATAAGGGACTTGCATCAAGATGATGAAGAAGATTAAAAAACTCATTGAATCAAATGATGAATTTATTATTTTGCCACATAAAAGTCCTGATGGTGATGCGATTGGTTCCTCTGTTGCATTAAAGAAAGCTCTAGAAAATAATGGAAAGAAAGGGTATATTGTACTAGACGACGATATACCTTTGAATCTCCAATTTTTAGCAGTTGATAAATATTCTTTTAAAGCTTTTAATCAACTCAAGCATGAATCAAAAGTGGTTATTACCATTGATTCATCTGATGTGACAAGGTTCAATGGCAGAAGAGATTTATTGGAGAATAGGACGGTTCTTAATATTGACCACCATATAACAAACACAAAGTATGGAGATGTTAATTATGTAAAAGAGGCTTCATCTGTTGGTGAGTTAATATATGAACTATTAATTGAAATGGATTACTCCATTGATAAGGCTGTTGCTAATGCAATATATGTTGCAATTTCAACAGATACAGGTAGTTTCAAATATAGTAATACTACAAAGAATACTTTTAGAATTGCTTCAGAGCTAAGAGAGAAACTAGATTTTGAATTGATTAATAGAGAGTTATATCAGAAAGTTCTATTAGAAAACGTTTTATTAAAAAATAAAATTTTAGGAACTCTAAAAGTTTATAAAGAAAAAATAGGTCTTGTTTTTTTAACGAATGAAATGCTCTCGGCTTTAGCTTTGAAGGAAGTAGATACTGATGGAATTGTAGAAGAAGTAAGAAATATTAGTGGAATACAGGTAGCCATTTTTATAAAACATGAAAACGAAGATCAATATAAGGTTAGTTTTCGTTCTAAGTTGGATTTTGATGTTGCTGCACTTGCTTTAGAATTTAATGGTGGTGGACATCCAAAAGCAGCTGGTTGCACTATGAATGGACCATTAGATCGAGTAATTGATTTATTGGTGAGCAAAATAGATTAAAGGTGATAATGTGAAAATTTATGATACAATTCAACCACTTAATGAAGATACAGCAATTACATTAGGAACTTTTGATGGGTTGCATATTGGTCATGTAAAAATCATAAAGCAATTGGTAAAAGATGCTAAGGACCGGAATCTTAAAAGTGTTGTCTACACCTTTAAAAATCACCCGTTGTCTTTAAGTAATTCTATTGAAACACCTTCAACAATTTTTAAGTTAGATTATAAAAAAGAAATTCTTGAAAAATTAGGAGTAGATATTTTAATTTTTTTAACTTTTAATGAGAAACAAAAAAATATAGAACCAAATTATTTTATTGAAGAAATTCTCGTTAAAAAATTAAGAATGAAACATCTAGTTGTTGGTTATGATTATCACTTTGGCAAGAAGGCAAAGGGTAATACTGAATTGCTAATTAAGTCATCTCGTAAATACCATTATTCTTATGATATTGTCGATCCAATAAAGAAGGATTATGTTAGAGTGAGTTCTACGCTTATTAGAAAGCTATTAGCTAATGGGAAAATAAAAGATGCAAATTATTATTTGGGAAGACCTTATTCGCTAGAGGGAAAAGTCATAGATGGCGAAAAGATTGGTCGAAAGATTGGCTATCCTACTGCAAATTTAGAACTTGATAATAACTTTGCGATTTTAAGACCTGGCGTTTATATTACTAAAACATTACTTGATGGAGAATTTTATCATTCTGTTACAAATGTAGGATTTAACCCAACATTAAAACAATCGGAATTTTCAGTAGAAACATATATTTTGGATTTTGATCAATCAATTTACGGGAAACACATACGTGTTGATTTTTATAAGAAAATAAGAGATGAACTTAAGTTCAAAGATGTTGAGGAATTAACGGAATATATACGTTGGGATGTTTATAATACAAAGAAATTTTTCGATTTACTTTAGAAGAAATAAAACATCTGATAAATGCCTTTTACATTAATTGTAGAAGGTTTTTTTAATAGAAAGGTTGAGAGATTTTACTTTTTAAGGTTCATTATGATATAATAGTATATTATCTATTAAGTATTGAATACAAGGGCGGTTATTAATAATGTATAGTTTGAATCGGATCATTAACCAAGTAAATGAGCAAATTTTTGAGAAAGGTTCTGAGTATTATCATAATAATTTAGTACAAAACGTACATACTTATGGCAATCGTACGAAATTCTTTGTTAAAAATGAAACATTGAATAATGTAGAGATTGAAATGAAGAGCTTATCAAATAAAGATGATGCAAAATTAATCTATTGTTCCTGTGAAAAGGGATCAAAAGGTGAGATATGTGAACATATTATTGCATCTATTTTGTATTTGAAAAATAATGACTTGGAAAAGTTAAAGAATATTGAAAACAAAGAAGTTCTTAAAGAGAATAAATCTTTTCCAGTAACTGTACGAAAATTTATTGAAAACTTAAATGCAGAACAGAGTAGGAACCAAGAAAGAATAAGCTTAATATATACTTTAGATTTTACAAATGGTGTAGATATAAGTTTAAAGATTGATGTGGGAGAATTAATACCAATTAATGATATAACAGGTTTTTATTCTTTTCTTGTAAAAGAAGATCGGTTGATGGAATTAACGGATGAATTTACATATAATAAGAATAAATACTATATAAAAAAAGGAGATTTAAGAAATATAAAGTTATTGCAGATGTTACCACAATTAAGTATTAATAGTTCAATAGACCAGAGAAATACTTCACCTGAATTATTATTAAAAATTCTTAATCAAATGTCTACTAAAGAAGTGGATTTGATTATTAATGATCAATATTATGAGAAAATCGAGTTTATTAATGATGAAAGGGTACGGCTTAGATTAGGGAAAGATGATAATTATTTAGTTTATAAGTCAGATTTAATGCAAAGGGCAAAGTCTTATACCTATGGAACCCTTGATGTTAAGTTTAACAAGTCTGCTATTGGGATCTTTGAGAAGAATAATGATTTGTTATCAATTTTTCCTGATAATAGTGAAGGAAACGTAAGAATAAGTCTAGTTGATGGGCAAGACTTTATAGATGGTTTATATAATAATAGATACAGAGACAATATTATTATTGAAGAGAGTTTAAAAGATTTTATTGCAAAAAAAGATTATGAAACGGATATATTTTTACTTAAAAATAAAACGGGAATAGATGCTAAGGTAAAATTAAATGAGAAGAAAAAAGAATCATTATTTACGGTTATTGGAGACGAAGAGCGAAAGATAAAATTTCATGAAATCAAAAAAGTCTTGTTAAACTTTGGATTTAATTATGAAGGACAAAAGTTTTCATTAAATGATGAAAAATCAATTTTTGATTTTTTTAAAAATGGTATAAAAACATTAGAGGAAAGTGATGATATTTCGGTTTACTATACTCAAAATTTAAAAAAATATTATAATAGATTGAGTAATGTTTCAGTTCAAGTGAATGATGGTGCGATTGACATGTTATCCCTAAAATTGCAAATTGATAATTTTTCTAAGGAGGAAATGGTTCAAATTTTACAAGGGATTCAAGAGAAAAAGAAATTTATTAGATTAAATGGGGAAGAGTTTGTAGATTTAGAAACTGACTCAATAGAGGAGTTAAACAAAATACTTGAAACCATTGGGAGCAAAAGTATTAAAGATAATGCCATTGAACTGAATAAATTTCAAGGTATTGAGTTACTCCACAGAATTGATGATAGTCAGATCGAAATCTTCGATAAAAATAATCTTTCAAAAATTTTAGATTCGTTGAAGGATTATGATGAAAATGATAATGCTGTTGAAGTTTTAAAAGACACTTTAAGAGGCTATCAAAAAAAAGGTGTACAATGGTTAAAAGCTCTTAAAAAAACTCACCTAGGCGGAATTTTAGCTGATGAAATGGGCTTGGGAAAAACGATACAAGTCATTGCTTTATTAGGTCATATGTCAAAGCAATCTTTGATTATTGTTCCCTCTAGTTTGATGTATAACTGGAAAAAAGAGTTTGAAAAATTTACACCAGAAACAAAAGTTTTAATTATAAGTGGTTCTAAGGAAAAAAGAGATGAGTTAAATGCAATGAAGTCTGAATATGATGTTATTATTACTTCTTATCCTTTGATTAGAAGGGATTTAGATTATTATCTAGGTGATGAATTTGAGTATTGTATTCTTGATGAAGCCCAATATATAAAAAATCCAGATACTAAAACTGCAAGATTTGTAAAAAAAGTTAAATCAAATCATCGGCTAGTTTTAACTGGTACACCTATTGAAAATAATTTAATTGAACTGTGGTCAATATTTGATTTTATATTACCAGGTTATTTAAAAGATAAAAAAACATTTAATAAAGAGTTTATAAAGAAAGAAAGAGAAAACCATGAGAAACTTGTAAGGTTGATTAATCCTTTTATTCTAAGAAGAAAGAAAAATGACGTATTAAATGAATTGCCAGAAAAAATTGTAAATGTTGTTTACTCTAAATTAAATAAAAAACAAGAGCGAATATATGATAGTTATTTACTTGATATGAAAGAGAGATTAAAGGAGTTAAGAGAAGAAAATTCCATAAATTCTTCTCATATTGAAATATTATCTATTTTAACTAGATTGCGCCAGATCTGTTGTGATCCTGGTCTGTTTGTAGAGGATTATGATGAAAAAAGTGGGAAGTTACAATTACTTGAAGAACTGATTGATGAGTTATTAGAAGGTAATCATAAAATTTTGATTTTTTCTCAATTCACAACAATGTTAAAAATAATTTCTAAACTACTGAGAAGAAAACGGATAAAATTTTCTTATCTAGATGGTCAAATAAAAGTTGATAAAAGAGAAAAGGTAATTACTGATTTCACTTCTGGTAAAACAGATATATTCTTAATTTCCCTTAAAGCAGGTGGAACAGGTTTGAATTTAACAGAAGCCGATACAGTTATCCATGTGGACCCTTGGTGGAATCCAGCTGTAGAAGATCAAGCAACTGATCGTGCCCATCGAATTGGTCAAAAAGACGTTGTAAATGTTTATAAAGTTATCACACGAAATACTATTGAAGAAAAGATTTATGAAATCCAATTAAAGAAGCGTGAATTAATAGACAGTGTTATCGAAAATAAAGATATTGCAACAACTTTTAATAGCAAGGAAGCCTATGAGGTGTTAAGCGAGTATTTGTAAAATGCGTTAACAATTTATTTATTGAAAATGATTTACAATAAATAGTATTTGTGATAACATTTTAGTGTTGAACTTATGACATTGATTTTCGAGTGCCTAACGAATTTCTATGTTTTAAGCGATTTTAAAACTATGGAGGTAGAAAATGATTACTAAAGAAAAGAAAGCAGAACTAATCGAAGAATTTGGAATTTCAGAAGGCGATACTGGCTCAAGCCAAGTACAAATCGCGATTTTGACTCATCGAATCAATGCATTAAATGAGCACTTAAAAATGCATAAAAAAGATCACCATTCAAGAAGAGGATTATTAATGATGGTTGGTAAAAGAAATTCATTATTAAAATATTTAAGAAATAATGATACTGATGAGTACCAAAAATTAATCAAGAAGTTAAAATTAAGAAGATAATTATAATAGAGCGGATTTCCGCTCTATTAATCTATAATTGTCCTACTTGGTATGAATGAGGTCTCATGTATAGTAGAAAATGAGAGATTCATAGCAAGTGGGATAATTGAAACGAGGAGGTAAATTTTGAGTATTGAGAAAAAAACGTATACCCTAGAAATTGCGGGTAAACAAATGAAAGTTGAAATGGGGAAATTTGCGAATCTAGCAAATGCAGCGGCAATGGTTACATACGAGGAAACAACTGTACTAACGGCGGTTACAGACTCTGGACCAAAGCCACATTTAGGATTTTTTCCATTAAGTGTTAATTACGAAGAGAAAATGTATGCAGCCGGTAAAATACCTGGCGGTTACTTAAAGCGTGAAGGACGACCTTCAGAAAATGCAACACTAATTTCTAGAGTAATTGACCGTTCTTTAAGACCATTGTTTCCAGATGGTTTTGCAAATGAAGTACAAGTTGTATCAACAGTAATGGCTATAGATGGTGAAGCTCCAGCTGATATGGCAGCATTAATCGGCGCATCTATAAGTTTATCAGTTTCAGATATTCCTTTTGAAAAGCCTATAGCAGGCGTAAGAATTGGTTATGTGAATGATGAACTTGTAATTAATCCATCAGAAGCTTTATTAGAAGAATCAACAATGGATTTAGTAGTTGCCGGAACAAAAGATGCAGTAGTTATGGTGGAAGCTGGCGCAGAAATGGTACCAGATCAAATCATGTTAGAAGCGATCTTATTTGCTCATGAAGAAATTAAAAAGATTGTAACTTTCATTGAAGGCATTGTAGAAGAGATTGGTATGGAAAAAGTGGCATTTGAAACGCCTGAAATCGACGAAGAATTTTATAATAAAGTTTTTGAAGAAATGGCTGATAGTGTTGATAAAGCAATGCGAATCCAAGATAAACATGATAGAAATGTAATGTTAGACGAAATAAAAGACAATATGAAAGCTAAATATGAAGAGATTCTTGAAGAAGACGATGAGAATCTAAAACTTATTGGTAAGGCTCATAAAGACTTACAGAAAAAATCTGTTAGAAATATGATTATCAATGAAGGTATTCGACCAGATGGAAGAGCTTTTGATGAAATTAGACCATTGAGTTCTGATGTTGGTATCGTTCCTAGAGTACATGGTACTGGTTTATTCCAAAGAGGATTAACTCAAGTATTGTCACTGTTAACTTTAGGTGCTGCTGGAGAAGGCAAAAGATTAGATGGTTTAGAAGCAATGGATCAAAAAAGATACATGCATCATTACAACTTCCCACCATATTCGGTTGGAGAGACGGGAAGAATGTTTGTTAATAGAAGAGCGATTGGACACGGCGCTTTAGGAGAAAGAGCATTGTTACCTGTGTTACCTTCTGAAGAAGATTTCCCGTATTCAATTCGTGTCGTATCAGAAGTATTAACTTGTAATGGTAGTTCATCACAAGCAAGTATTTGTGGATCTACTTTAGCACTTTTAGATGCAGGTGTACCAATTAAAGATTCAGTTGCTGGTATTGCTATGGGTCTAATAAAAGAAGGCGACGATATAGCAGTTTTAACTGATATTCAAGGGATTGAAGACTTCTATGGTAATATGGACTTTAAAGTAGCTGGGACACGTGAAGGTGTTACTGCATTACAAATGGATATTAAGATGGATGGCTTAAGTAAAGCAATTTTAGAAGAGGCTTTAGAAGCAGGTAAGAAAGCTAGAAATAAAGTATTAGATAATATGGGTGAAGTTATTTCTGAACCACGTGAAGAATTATCTAAATATGCACCAAGAATATTCAGTATTAAAATTGATCCAGATAAAATTGGTAAAGTTATTGGACCAGGTGGTAAGACAATTACTAAAATTACTACTGAAAACGATGTAAAAATAGATATTGAAGATGACGGTTCGATTTTAATTACAGCAAATGATAAAGAAAGTGGCGAAAATGCCCTTGCAGAAGTTGAATTAATTGTTCAAGAAGCTGAAGTTGGAAAAATCTATATTGGTACGATTAAAAAGATTGTTAACTTTGGTGCGTTCGTTGAAATATTACCAGGAACAGATGGTTTATGTCATATTTCACAATTTACTAAATCAAGAATCAAGAGTGTAGAAGATAAATTTGAGGTAGGAGAAGAAATATTTGTTAAAGTAATAAAAATAGATGATCGTGGTAGAATCGACTTATCTAGAAAAGAAGCTTTAAAAGATAAAGATATGGAAGATGATAAAGAATAATGAAAAAAGCTGAGTTAATCTCAGCTTTATTTTTTTAGGGGTGATTAAATGAGAAAATTTTTAAAGGTTACGAAAGAACAATTCAAAAAGGACTATAGTAAAGAAAATTTTGAGTCAGTTTATAATGCTCTTAAAATGCCTATTAGAGGAACAAATTTATCTGCTGGTTATGATTTCTTTAGTCCTAAGGATTATACTATTGAACCAGGTCAGAATCTAAGGATACCTACGGGTATGCGTGTGAAAATGCAAGATGATGAGTGGTTAGGAATCTATATAAGAAGTAGTATAGGTTTCAAGTACAATGTACGCTTAAAGAACTCTGTTGGGGTTATAGATGCTGATTACATAAATGCTAAAAATGAAGGGCATATATGGATTGCAATTTATAATCACGGAAATAAAGCATTAGATATTAAAGCTGGAGAAGCCTTTGCTCAAGGAATTTTTCAACGATACTTACTTGTTGAAGATGACCAACCTAAGGAGATTCATAGAAATGGTGGTATAGGCTCAACACATCTATAGAAATTGTCAATAAAGGTTTCGTTTTGAAGCCTTTATTTTTGTTTAAATTCATATTAGAAATACTAAAGCATTATGATATAATAAGGGGGAAGGCTATCTAGGAGGTGCCCCATTGGCTACAAAAAAAGATAACACCAAAATTAAAAAAACAAATAAAACAAAAAATAAAAAATCTACTACAAAGAAGACGAATAAAAAACTATTAAAGAAGGATAATAAAGATGTAATCTTATATGAAATTAAACTGATTTGTTTAATAGCTGCTACTGTGCTTATGATTTTATCATTTCATACAGAATCTGTTGGTTTAGTTGGCAATTATATTAATAGTTTTTTTAAAGGTTTATTTTCAAATGCAGCTTATGTTTTTCCATATTTATTTTTTACAGTAGTTTTCGTTAGTTTAAATAAAAATTTTAAAAAATATAAGTTTCGTTATATAATAGCATTCTTTTTAATGCTGTCAGCTATATTACTTTATATTACTGTTCCTACCTTTGATAAGGCAACAGAAATATTTAACATTAACTATTTTTCGTTTGAAGGCATTAAAAAATCTTACCAGTTTGGCATGGCCGGGACTGGTGGAGGAATTGTTGGGAATATTCTAACTTATTTATTGTATTATTTAATCGGTAAAATAGGAATATATTTAACGATTTTAGTGAATTTTGTTATTTCAATTTTGTTAATTACGAATTACTCAATAAAAACTGGATTTAAAACAATTAAGAAAAAGACAGATAATTTTGCAGAGTCTTATGAGAAGAAAAAAATTAATAATAAAATTAATGTAAGTAATCGTAAAATTAATCACTTAAAAACTGAAAGTATGCGTGGGATTAAAAAAGGATTTCGTGTAAGTTCAGCTGAATCAGGAAATCTTAAAAATGAAGTGAAAAAGAGTGAAGAAAAGAGTCAGAAAGAAACAGAAGACAATTTAAGTCTTGGAATAGAAATCCATGATTATGTAGAGAAAGAAACAGAAGAAAAAATTTCTGAACCAATAGAAGAGACAAAAGAAGAACCAATTAAGAAAAATGAAAGAGACTTGAAACAGAAGGAAGAAAAAAAATCTGCTGAAAAGAAAGAAGTAAAAAAAATAAAAGATTCAGATATTGATCAAGAGACAACTGAAAAAATTGAGAAAGAACTTGAAGAAAATTCTCATATACAGTTTCCTGATTATGTATTACCGCGAATTAACTTACTCAATAAATCTGAAAAAAGAGATAAAATAGACCATGCGGAGTATAGAAGAAAAGCCGACATACTATTTCAAACACTGAAGAATTTTAATGTTGATGGCAAAATCATTTCTATCACAAATGGACCATCTTTAACACGCTATGAGTTTAAACCATCACCTGGTATAAAGGTAAGTAAGATTAAAGGCTTAAGTGATGATATTGCTTTAAAATTAGCGGTTCCAAGGGTAAGAATAGCGCCTGTACCGAATAAAGCAGCAATTGGTATAGAAGTACCAAATAAGTCAACAAACCTTGTTAACATTAGACAAGTACTTAGTAGTAAAGAGTTTAGGTCAACTGATAAGAAGTTAAATGTTGTTTTAGGAAAGAGTATTTCTGGTAAGACCGTAATCGCAGATTTAGCTGATATGCCACATCTATTGATTGCAGGAGCAACGGGTTCTGGTAAAAGTGTTTGTGTGAATACAATTGTGACAAGTATTCTTTATAGTGCAACACCAGATGAAGTTAAGTTTTTAATGATTGATCCAAAAGTAGTTGAGTTATCTCATTATAATGGTATTCCTCATCTAGTTTTACCTGTTGTAACAGATCCTAAAAAAGCAGCTATTGCCTTAAACTGGGCTGTTAAGGAAATGGAAGAACGATATGAAAAATTTGCAAAAACATTTACTCGAGATTTACAAAGTTATAATGTAAAATTTCCTGAAGGTAAGATGTCCCAAATAGTAGTGATTATAGATGAGTTAGCAGATCTGATGATGGTAGCACCAAAGCAAGTAGAAAATTCAATAGCACGAATTGCACAAAAAGCAAGAGCAGCTGGTATTCACTTAATTGTTGCAACTCAAAGACCTTCTGTTGATGTCATTACAGGTGTTATTAAAGCAAACATTCCTTCTAGGATTTCTTTTGCCGTTTCATCAGCAGTTGATTCAAGAACGATTTTAGATGAAGGTGGTGCTGAAAAACTTTTAGGTAAAGGTGATATGCTTTATCGGCCAGTAGGTGCACCAAAACCTATACGGTTACAAGGGGCCTTTATTTCTGATGGGGAAGTTTCTAGAACGACAGAATTTATTAAGAACCAAATTGATAAAGAAAAAATTAACTATAAAGATGAAATTTTAGATGAGCCACAAGTTGTAGACATTGATCATGAAACAGATGAGTATTTATCACAAGCAATTGATATAGTTGTAAAATCACAGAAAGGCTCTATATCATTAATTCAAAGAAAGCTAAGAGTCGGTTATAATAGAGCGGCGCGTATGATTGATTCAATGGAAGAAAGAAATATTGTTGGTGCTGCTAATGGCTCTAAGCCAAGGGAAGTATTGGTATCAAAAGAAGATTTAGAAGACATAGAGGTGTAATTTGATCATAAGCATAGAAAAATTTTTATCGATTACTGATAAATTAGTTATTGATATGCGTACAAAAGAAGAATATGAATCAGGCCATATTATTGATGCAATAAACTTTGAAATTCTAGATTATGAGGAAAGAAAGAAGGTTAGTCTTTTATATAATAAAGGATTGAATGCGGAAGCATATATGCTTGCTTATGAATATGCTTTGCATAAGTTGCCTAAGCTTTTTAAGATAATAAAAAAGCATAGTAAAAAACAAATTGTCTTCTATTGTTCTAGGGGTGGTAGTAGAAGCACTATTGTATATGAGGTTTTCAAAAAATTAAAAGGTATTAACTTTTACAAAATAAAAGATGGTTATAAAGCCTATAGACAATTTGTAAATTGCTTTTTCGAAGAATCTTTGGATAATTATGAATCGGTTACAATATTTGATACTATTGGTTTAGGTATTCAAAGAGATATATTAAAAAGTAGTAAATATTTATTAGTAGATCTTGAAAAGATAATAAAGCCTATAGAGAACCCTTTTATATTATTGAAAGATAAGAACGACTATTATAATAATCGAATGGTGAACTATTATATTTTTGAAAAATTATATGAATCAAATGCAAAAAAGATAGTTTTCATATTACCAATTATAAGTAAAAATACTGACATTTTAAATGAAAACCTATATCAACTAATTGATTCGGGGGTTAGATACTATTTTAGTGAAACCATTGAAACCCGTGTTTCAAAGATTAAAGAAATGTATTTTGAAAATGGTTTTACTTTAGAAGTTCTAATAAAATTTTTAAATAGTAAACGCAAAAAAATGAGTAATGTATTAATTAACGAGATTATAGAAGCATTGAGTGAGAAACGGTTTAATAAATCAATTGAACTTATTTTACTGAATTATATTGATCCAATGATGGACTATTTCATCAAAAAAAATAGAGTCAAACAAATAAAAAATATGAAAGAAATTAATAAGTATTTAGAAAGTTGGAGTGAATAAAATGAAAATATATATTGAGACATTGGGTTGTTCAAAGAATCTTGTAGATTCTGAGATTATGACTAACCTATTTACAAAGAATCGGCATCAAATAGTTCTTAATCCTGAGACAGCAGATATAATAGTCGTTAATACCTGTGGTTTTATTGAAGATGCGAAGAAGGAATCTATAGATGAAATTTTTAATTTAGCCCAATTAAAAGAAGAGGGTAATTGTAAAAAACTAATTGTAACTGGGTGTTTGTCCGAACGTTATTCTGAAGCTTTAGCGAAGGAAATACCTGAAGTTGATGCTTTTCTAGGAACAACCACATTTCAAAACATTATAAAAGTAGTGGACCAATTATTAGGTGATGAAAAACAATTTGTTGAAGTCGGAAATATTGATGAGATGATTTACGATCATGCAAATAGGGAATTGCTTACACCTAGCCATTTTGCTTATGTAAAGATTGCAGAAGGGTGTGATAATAAATGTACTTATTGTATTATACCAAAGCTTCGAGGTAAATTTAGAAGCAGAAAAATGGAAGATATTGTTGATGAAGTTAAAGACTTAGTGTCAAAGGGTGTTCGAGAGGTTATACTAATTGCTCAAGACACTGCTCGCTACGGCATTGATTTATATGACTCATATAAGTTAGCTGAACTCCTTAAGCGGTTAGGGCAAATTGAAGACTTAAAATGGATTAGAATACAATATGCTTATCCGGATGTAATTGACGAATCATTAATTAATGAAATCCGTGATAATGATAAGGTAGTAAAATATTTAGATATACCCATACAACATGGGAATGATGAAATACTAAAAAAAATGAATCGTAAAATTACAGTGTCTGAGATAGAAGATTTGATTGCAAAACTGAGAAGTAAGATAGAAGACATTGTTATTCGTACAACACTAATTGTTGGTTTTCCAGGAGAAACTGAAGAACAATTCAATGATCTATATAAATTTGTTGAAAAAATGGCCTTTGATCGATTAGGTGTATTTGCTTATTCTGACGAAGAAGATACCCCAGCTTATGAATTACAAGGTAAGATTTCTCAAGAATCAAAAGAAGAACGACGTAAAAAGATTATGATGTTGCAAAAAGATATTTCCGAGGAAAAGAATCAGTTAAAAGTTGACCAAGTTTTTGAAGTTTTAATAGAAGAGAAGCTACAAGATGAAAATATTTATTTAGGTAGAACTGCTTATGATTCGCCAGAAATTGATGGAATTGTCTATGTTCATACTGATAAAGTATTAGAAATTGGTACTTTCGTGGATGTGACAATTACAGGTGCTTTAGAGTATGATTTGTTAGGAGATTGTTAATATGAATATTGCAAATAAAATTACGATTATAAGAATTATTTTAATACCGATTTTTCTATTTGTATTACTTAGTAACTTTGCAAACAATTTATTGATTGCTTTAGTTTTATTCTTAGTAGCTTCATTTACGGATTTCTTAGATGGTTATTTAGCCAGAAAGCTAGATCTAGTAACAAAACTTGGGAAATTTATGGATCCATTAGCCGATAAGTTGTTAGTTATCTCTGCTATGCTGGCTTTTGTAGAAATTGGATTACTCCCCTCTTGGATCGCTTTTATAATTGTTTCTAGAGAGTTAATTATTAGTGTATTCCGTGCAATTGCTGCTTCAGAAGGTGTTGTTATTGCGGCAAGTTGGTGGGGGAAACTGAAAACGAACTCTCAGATTATTATGATTATTATTCTATTATTAAACAACTATATTCCTAAAAATATTGTAGCTTATTTAAATCCATTGAGTATAGCCGCTGCCACAATTTTCACAGTTTTTTCAGGTTTAGATTATATCCTTAAGAATAAACAAGTATTATTAAGTTAGGGGTGAACAATGCTCATATCAATTATTAATGTTGGTAACGAGGTGTTAGATGGCGATGTTCTAAATTCTAATGCTCAATTTTTAAGTAAAGAACTTTATCAAATGGGGCATGAAATTAAGTTCCATAGTGTATGTCAGGATGGGTTTGACGATATTCTATCTGTACTAAAATTCTTTACGAAAGCATCTGATTTGATTATTCTTACAGGTGGATTAGGACCTACAGAGGATGATATGACAAAAGAAGTATTAGCGGATTTTCTGAATAGAAAACTTGTTAAAAATGATGATGTGCTACTTGATATTAAAAATAAGTTTAAAAAGTTTAATAGTAAGATGACAGAGAATAATATTAAACAAGCATATGTTATAGAAGATGCGAAAATACTTTTTAATAAAAAAGGAACAGCACCAGGATTTATTCTTGAATCTGTAAAATGTAATTATATTTTATTGCCGGGACCACCGAGAGAAATGAAATATCTATTTGATGAATACATTAGAGATTATTTAAAAGATGATAAGAGCTCTAAAATTCAATCAAGAATTATAAAAATCGATGGTGTGGGAGAATCAACTGTCGCTTCAGAGATTAACGATTTAATACAGCAGAAAAATATTTATGTTGCTACTTATGCAAAAATGGGTGAAGTAAAAGTTAAACTTTCAACAACACAGCCCAGTGATATTTTAGATTTTACCAAAAATGAGATAATAAAGAGGTTTAAAAAAAATATTATTAGTTATTCAGAAAAAGAAACGTATATTTCTCTATGTGAACATTTGATTCAAAATAATATTTCTATTAGCACAGCAGAATCCTGTACAGGTGGCTTATTGGCCTCTAAAATTGTAGAAAATCCAGGTATATCAAAAATTTATTTTGGCAGTTTTATTACTTATAGTAACGACATGAAATCAGAAACTTTAGGTGTAAATAAAGCATCTCTTCGTGAGCATGGTGCCGTTAGTGAAATGGTTGCAAGAGAAATGATTCTAGGATTATATGAGAAAACAAAAACAGATATATGTGTTGCAATTACTGGAATTGCTGGACCTAATGGTGGCACTAAAGAAAAGCCAGTTGGATTGGTATATATTGCATTTAAAATTTTCGAAGACATTTTTGTAATTGAAAATAATTTTAGAGGTAACCGAAACGAAATACGTGAAAGAAGTGTTAATAAAGTTTTTAATGTGCTTTCTAAAAAATTAATTATTGACAATTAGCAACAATAATATATAATTATTGATATAGAACGAATGTTCAGAAGAAGAAGGGATGATTAAAATGGCGACGGATTTACAGAATAAAGCAAAAGCAATTGACAATGTATTAGGACAAATAGAAAAACAATTTGGTAAAGGATCAATTATGCGTTTAGGTGATGAAACCCATCGCATGAATGTTGAAAGTGTTTCTACTGGTTCTTTAGAACTCGATATTGCATTAGGTGTTGGTGGTTTGCCAAAGGGAAGAATCATTGAGGTATATGGACCTGAGTCTTCAGGAAAAACAACATTAACATTGCATGCAATAGCTGAGACACAAAAAAGTGGTGGTGTTGCAGCATTTGTAGATGCAGAACATGCTTTAGATCCTAAGTATGCTGCCAATATTGGTGTAGATATTGATAATTTAATTGTATCTCAACCAGATACTGGTGAACAAGCATTAGAAATTGTAGATGCTTTAGTTAGAAGTGGTGCGATTGATTTGATTGTTGTGGACTCTGTAGCCGCATTAGTACCAAAAGCTGAAATTAGTGGCGAGATGGGCGATAGTCATATGGGTCTTCAAGCACGATTGATGTCTCAAGCACTAAGAAAATTAGCTGGTATTTCTAAGAAAGCTGGTACCTCAATTATATTTATTAATCAATTACGTATGAAGATAGGAATTGTATTTGGTAATCCAGAAACAACCTCTGGTGGTAGAGCATTAAAATTCTATTCTTCTGTGAGATTAGATATTCGTAGAAAAGATAGCATAAAAGATAATAAGGATATTATTGGTAATAAAACTCGCGTGAAAGTTGTAAAGAATAAAGTAGCGCCGCCTTTTAAAGAAGCTTATTTTGATATAATGTATGGGGAAGGTATTTCGAAAGAAGGAAGTGTTTTATCGGCTGGATTAAATGCTGAAATTGTTGATCGGGCAGGTTCTTGGTATAGTTATGGAGACGTTAAGTTAGGTCAAGGGCAAGAAAATTCAAAGGAATTCTTAAAAGAAAATGAAGAAGTAATGAATGAAATAGAATATAAAGTACGGATGAAACACAGATTACCTGTTGATCGATTAGTTGATCTAGTAGATCCTAAAGTTGTTGAAGAAATGACTGAACAGTACAGGAAAGAAGAAGCTGTAGAAGCTAAAGAAAAAGCAGATAAAAAACAAGCTAAAGAAGAAGCAAGAGAAAAAATGAAGGCAAAGCAAGAATAGAAAAAAATTGAGACCTTAATTATTGGTCTCAATTTTTTTTTGATATAAATTTTTTATTGCTAGCGCTGTTTTATCAAAATCATCTACAACGAAATTTGCTAAATAGTCATATTTTTTAGATCGATGTAAATACATTGGGTCATAGTAATTCTTCATAAGTTCTTTAGCAACTGCTTGAAATTGGCCATTTTGTAGATTTTCAATAATCCATTTTACATCATCGTTACTCATGTGTTTTTTTATATATTGCATACCATTAATCAACTCATTAATAGAATTTTCATCTTTTATATACTCATCAACTAATAATTTCGATCGTATTTCAAGAGGAGTATCGATATATATATGGTAACCTGATTTCATTCTCGAATGTATACAGTTAGGCACATAAACTCTACCGATTTTTTTGCTTTCGGCTTCAACGAAAATATAATTAGATTGACGTTTCATTAGATGATGATAAATATTTGATTCAAATTGTTTTGTGCTGTTACACTCTCCTAAACCAACCCCGCCTAATAGAGACCCTCTATGATTAGCAGCATCTTCTAGATCTAAGACGTCTAACCCTAAAGCATTGAGTTTTTTTAATAAAATAGTTTTTCCACTACCAGTTTTGCCATGAAGAACAATGTAAGTAATTTTATCGTTTACTTTAGGCAGCTCCCTTCTGATAAATTTTCTATAGGCATTATAACCACCTTTCAAATAGTTAATATTAACACCAATACTATGCATCAATAAGGCTAAAGAGGTGCTGCGCATCCCACCTTTATCACAAAAAAGTAAGATATTTTTATCTCTTGAAAATTTAATTTCTAATAGTTGGTTATATAATTCAGGTAATTTTTTAGAAACAATTGACACACCTAGCTTTTTAGCTTCATCTCTGGGATCAATTTTATAGGTTCTACCAATTTTTGTCCGCTCTTCATCAGTAAAAATTGGTATATTGATAGCGCCAGGTATTGTTTCTTTATTAAATTCACTAGGACTTCTTACATCTATAAAAAAATATTTCTCTGGATCTATTTTATCGTATTCCACTGGAAATAGCATGTTTTCTCCTTTATTCTAAGAAATTATCATTGGGTATAAGTGATTCTTATTATACATTAATTAGAAGTATTTTGCCATTTCTTTGATGGTTACTTCATCAATATCAAATGGGAACAAAGGGATTTCATAGACTTTATTGATTTTCATTTCATATATCCTTGCAAGATTATTTTGCTCCTGTGCCTTCTTTTTTTGCCAGAACTTATCAGATGGGTTTTCTGGTAAAATTTTATTAACGACTAAATGATTAACAGGAATATCGTATTTCTTTAGAACATCTATAGCTTTTTTTGTCTCTTCGATAGGTAGTCTTTCAGCGTTCAGAACAAACATAAAAGAAAGCTGCTTTTCATCAACCATTATTTTTCTTGCTTTTTCCATTGTCGCTTTTCTTCTTTCAAGAATTTCTAAAATAGGGTCTTCAATTTTATCTTTTGATTCCCTAGAAACGTTATTTACCATATTTTTAAGTTTTAATGACTTTCTGCGTTTTTTCATCAAACTATTAATCCAAGCACCAAGGACTTCTGGTAACGTTAGTAAACGAACAGTATGACCAGTAGGTGCAGTATCAAAAATTATGAGATCATAGTTTTTACTTTCTTCATTAATGAGCTGAATCATTTTATCAAACAAAGCAGATTCATGGGAACCAGGTGAAACGCTTGCAGCATCTAATTGTTTTTTTAATTCTTCTAAAATCACTGGACTAACTATTTTAGAAAGATTATTTCTTATGGAAGAAATATATTTTTCACTTTCTCTTTGTGCATCTATTTCAAAAGCAAATAAATTATAATCAAGTTTAGTTACTCTATCCCCAATTTTTTTATTAAACAAATCTGAGACGGAATGGGCTGGATCAGTGGAAACAAGTAGGACTTTTTCTCCCATATTTGCATGGTTGTAAGCAAAAGCAGAAGAGCAACTTGTTTTACCTACGCCACCTTTACCACCGAAAAAAATTATTTTATTCATAAAACGAAGCCTCCTTTAAGGATCCATATCTAATTGGCCGCCTTTTTTGGCCCATACTGATTTAGACTCATGCATTCGAAATTGCCAACCTTCAAGTTCATCTTCTAAGTAGGGTAATAGTTCTAAAGCATAATAGCTTGTTGGAATATCTATCCCAAGTAAGTCAGCAAAACATAGAATTAAGAATTCATCGTCTGTGTTATGAATATCACTTTGCAGCATACCAACAGACTTTCCTTTCAGATCCAATGCGCCTTCAAAAAATAGACCTAGGTCTTTCATGAAAAGTTTAAATTTTCCCATAATACCCCCTTTCAAAAATTATTATATAATAAAAACTCTATAGATGCATCAAAAGAAAGATACACTATAGAGTTCAAACTGATCTTCTAGTTAATAGGATGCCTTACTCTAAAGGTTTTCCAGCAATAAATGCTTTTCTTGCATGTGATATTAGTACTAAAGCTAATACAAATAATGCAATACCAAAGAATAAGAGGACATAGTTTGTTAAATTTGCCATGATTAACAATCCTAAAGCTGTTAATGTTACAGCAAATAAGAAGAACATTGGATAAAGAGCCATTCGATATTCTTTACCATTGTTTTTCATCCAAATAGTGATCGTTAATAATGCGATGGCTGCTAACAATTGATTTGCAGAACCAAATAATGGCCATATTGCTAACCAACCTCTAAAGGCTAAAGCTCCAGCAATTACAACTGTAATACCAGTTGAGACAAAACGATTTGTTAAAACGGTTTCTTTTGTTTCGCTAACAACCATTTCTTGGAATATAAATCGAGCAAGTCTTGTTGCAGTATCAAGAGTTGTTAATGCAAATGCACTAATAGCTAAAGCAGTAAAGCTTTTACCAGTTGCAAAAGGTAAACCAAAGGAGGTCATAAAAGTACCGATACCTTCAGCAAAAACATTTACAGGTCCACCACTACCAAGTAAACTACCTAATTTATCAGCACCAATATAAGTTGCTGAAATAATTGCCAAGGTTGCTAAAACACCTTCAATAAGCATTGAGCCATAACCAACTAATTGAACATCTTTTTCTGTATCAATTTGTTTAGCTGTAGTACCGGATGCTACTAAAGAGTGAAAACCTGATACGGCTCCACAGGCAACAGTTACAAATAACATTGGGAATAGATATGTGCCGTTAATAACAAACCCAGTAACAGCAGGCGCTTGAATTTTTGGACCCATAATCATAATACCAACAAAACCACCAATTAACATACCATATAGTAAAAATGAATTTAGATAATCTCTAGGTTGCAATAAAATCCAAACTGGCGTTACACTGGCAACAAAGATATAACTTAGCAATAAAACCATCCATACGTTTTTTGATAATAATAATGGAAATTTTAAACCAAGATAAATAGAAAGTACCAATAGTGCCACACCTATGATAGTACCAACTAATAAAGAAGCACCTCGTCTGTAAACTAAAATACCAAAGGCAACAGCAAGAGCAATAAATAGTATAGAAGCCGTTGCAGCTGAAGGTGTTGCAGCAAATGTATTTGCAACAACATTAGCGAAAGCGGCAATAACTAAAATAAGTGTTAACCAAGCGAATATTGAAAAAAGTTTTTTACCTTTTTCACCAATATTATCACCAATAACTTCACCAACAGATTTACCATCATGTCGAACGGATGCTAATAAAGAACCCATATCATGTACACCACCAAAGAATATAGATCCAAGAACAATCCATAATAATACTGGAAGCCATCCGAAAATAGCAGCAGCGATTGGGCCGATTATTGGCGCAGCACCAGCAATTGATGAAAAATGATGCCCTAATAAAACAGGTGCTTTTGCAGGTACATAATCAACACCATCATTCAAGCGATGAGCAGGTGTTTCTATTGATGGATCAATACCCCACTTCTTTGCTAAATAACGTCCATATGTTGCATAAGCAATAATAAATGATATAACTGAAAATAATACTAGAAAAATTGCGTTCATTTCTCCTCCTTTTTAATATATATAACTAAAGGCCAATTATGATAGATATTTTTCCAACTCTTTTTTTGCAAAGGCATTTGTATAGCCTTTTTCTTTTTCAGGATCAATAACAATGAGTTGTGCATTTACCCAACCATTAAGGCCAAATCTAAAACTTTTGTGAAATTTAAACTTTTCTATCGCGGTAATTGTCTCTTGATCTAAAGGAAAAGATGTTTCAATTAAAAAAGTCACTAGACTGGACATATGATTTTCTTCAATGGAAACGATTTCCTTTAGATTATTTTTTAAGAAGACCATTAGATCTTTAATGTTAATTGGTTCATTTTCTATTCTTTTGAATAAAATATATTCATTATTATTAAATGAGCAATACTCAAAATCTTTTAATAGTAAATATTTAGCATTTTTTTGTGAGTAAGTTGCCATCAAATCAAAAGCATAGGATTCAATTTTGATTTCTTCTTGAATGTCATAGTAACGCTCTAATTTTTTTATTAGATTATCCTTATATTCTGTCATAAAAAAACCCCTTTTCATATACAATTCCTTTAATAGAATTATATATGAAAAGAGGAAGTTATTGTTTCATTTTGTAGTGAATGGTAAAAATATGCGTTTGAATAGTAAAATTATATGATTGACATAATTTTCTTAAAGGCATTCGTTTTATAACGACTGATTGGTATATCTAAATCAATATCAATAATTCTTACCTTATAAGTTGAATTGAACCATGGGATGATTCTTTCAATATAGTTAATATTAATTATGTAAGACCGATGAGCTCTAAAGAATTCTTTCTCACAAAGATTTTTGCTAAAATCATTCATAGAAGTATTTAATAAGAATCTACCTTTAGTTGTTTCAACGATAAGGGTACGATCTTCAATATATATTAATTTAATTTGATTTACTCGAATAGGAAAAACAGCTCCATCTTTACTGAGACTGATAATGTCATCTTTTGAGGTTTTATTAACAAAGGATTGAACATTCTCTTGTGATGTTTGATCATTGTTAATAGCCCAGTTAATCCTTTTGATACATTTATTAAAGCGTTCTTCACTAATAGGTTTTAATATATAATCAATTGCATTAAGTTCAAAAGCTTTTACAGCAAACTCATCATAGGCTGTGACAAAAACGATATAGGGAATATTTTCAAAGGGACTATTAATAATCTTTTTAGCTGTTTCAATGCCATCAAGACCAGTCATTGTAATATCTAGAAATATAATATCAACAGTGTTACTTTTTAGAAAATTTAAAGTATCTATACCATTGTCAAACTCATTTAGAATGGTATAGTGTGTGTTTTTAGTAATATGATGTTTAATTTCATCTCTTGCGGGTTTTTCATCATCAACAATAATACATTTAACCATTATAACCTCCAATACTGTTAAAATCAGTCACTAGGGGTAAATTAATAAGCACTTTTGTACCGTTATTTAATTGACTTTCAATAGATACTGAAGCTTTTTCATGAAAAATAGTTTTAAGCCTCTTTTGAACATTATTGATTCCAACGGTATTTGAACCGAAAGTAGTGACTTCCTTTAGTTTGTCTTCTGTCATTCCAACGCCGTTATCAACAATTTCTATGAATACTTCTCCATTACTAGAGTTGATAGATAAGTCAATTGTTCCACCGCCAACTTTTTTTAAAATACCATGTTTAATTGAATTTTCTATAATAGGCTGAATAATTAATGGTGGTACATAGATTGTTTTTTGAATAGTATTTGAAAAGTTAGAAATCAATTTATCTCCAAAACGAGCTTTTTCTATTTTGTAATAGGCTTTAACATGGTCAAGCTCTTTTTCAAGAGTTATCAAATCTTTTTCGTTATTCATATTATGTCTAAAATAATCACTTAAATAAATTAATAATTCTCTTGCTTTTTCTTGATCTGTTCGCGTTAATGAAACAATTGTATTGATAGCGTTAAATAAAAAATGTGGATTGATTTGTGCTTGTAGTGCATGTAATTCTGCCTTTGTTCTAAGATTTTTTTGATAATCTAGTTTTGATAGCTCTAATTGTGTAGAAAAAATATTTCCTAAACCTTTTGCTAACTCAATGTCGGATTTCGTTGTTAGTGATTTCTCTCCTTTATAGAGCTTTAATGTACCAATAATTTTTCCGCTAACAAGTAAAGGTACAATAATAGATTTTTCAAATGGGCAGGTTTTATTGTTGGAATGAATGTTAGAATTTATACGTATACGAGTATTATTAGTAATAAAATTTTCAATAAAATCATCGTTTAAACTCTCACCGACTTTATAAAAATCATTTCCAATACCTATATGTGCTAGGATAATTCGATCATTAGTTATAGAAACTGCATCAAAATCTGTTGCATTAAATATTGTTTCCGCAATATTCTTAGCAGAATCGTAATCTAGATTAGACCTTAAATCTCCTAAGGTTTTATCAGCGATAAGAAAAGTTTGATACGAACGAAAAGCCCCTTCTAGTTCGCTTACTTTTTTTATGTTTTCAATGATATTAATAAAAATACCGATACCAATAGAGTTCATAAAAATCATTGGGAATGCAATAATTGAAACCAAATGCCATGCTTCAGCAAATGGTTTTGCTATTAGCAATATAATAATCATTTGAAGAACTTCTGCAACGATTCCAACAGCAACAGCAAAAGTTACCTTATCTTGAGCTTTATAAAATTGAGAGGATAGCAAACCTGCTAGTAGACCTTCAACAGTTGTTGAAATACCACAGCTAATGGCGGTAAAGCCGCCAATATCGATTAGGTATCGATGGAGACCAGCGATAGCACCAGCAATAATCCCTGTAATCGGTCCACCAATTAAACCGCCTACAGCAGCGCCAATCACTCGAGTATTAACAATAGCACCGTCAAAAGATATACCAGTATAAGTGCCAATAATGCTTAAAATTGCAAAGAAAATTCCTAAAGTGATCTTCTTGTTAAGTGTTAACTTGCCATCACTAATTATATTCTTAGAGATATTTGACTTTGAAAAAACAAAGGCAATCATAATTATAAAACCAACACGATAAACTAACTGAACAAATAGATTTAACATGAAAAACTCCTTAATCATTCTTTTGTTTATTTTATCTATTATTAAAATAAAAAGCAATGATTAAAATTAAAGAAGAGAAAAGACACCTAATTATTTTAAGGTGTCTTTATATAGAGGGTGGACCCAGGGTTTTTAATTTACATCTTCATAACAGGCATTAATTTTAACATAATCATAAGATAAATCGCATCCCCATGCTTTTGCTGAATGTATTCCTGTTTTCATGGATACATCAATTAGAATTGAATCCTTAGACATAATTTCTTTTGCAACTATTTGATCATAATCATGTGGTGTACCATTATCTAATATTAGTATTTCTTTATTATTACTTTTAAATTTCAGCGTAACTTGGTCTGAATCAAAATCTGTTCCTGAATAGCCTAAAGCACATAATATTCTTCCCCAGTTAACATCTTCACCGAAGAAAGCTGCTTTCACAAGATTTGAAGTAATAATTGCCTTCGCTTGTTTTTTTGCATCTTCTAAACTGCTAGAATCTGATATTAAAGCAGTGATTAACTTAGTTGCGCCTTCACCATCTTTTACTACTTTTATAGCCAAGTCTTCAATAACTTCATAAAGTGCTTCTTTAAATAATTTATATTCTGGACTATTCTTTGAATCAATTAATTGATTCTTTGCAGAGTTATTAGATAAAACAATCAAACTATCATTTGTTGAAGTATCTCCATCAACTGAAATCATATTAAAAGTTAAGTCAGAGATTTCTTTTAGTAAATCTTGTAAAATATTTTTCTTTATATTTACATTTGTTGTTACAAATGCTAATGTTGTGGCCATATTTGGGTGAATCATCCCCGAACCTTTAGCCATTCCGTTTATTTTAATATCACAATCATTAATTAATATTTGATTAGAACATTTTTTTTCATACAAGTCAGTAGTCAATATAGCCGTTGGCACTGAATTAAAACCATCATAACTTAGATTTTTAACAATTGATTGTATACCAGAAGATATATTTGACATCGGTAAGGGTTTACCAATAATACCTGTAGAAGCAATTAAAACTTCTTCAGGAGTAATATCTAATGCATTAGCAAGTTCTTGGCACATTTGATTAGCGTCTGCTATTCCTTGGCTACCAGTACAAGCATTAGCATTTCCAGAATTTATAATAATTGCTTTTATTGGATTTTTGATATTTTCTTTTGATATTTTCACTGGTGCAGCACAAGCTTTATTTTGAGTAAACACACCTGCAGCAGTACATGAATCTACTGAATATATGACGCCAAGATCTAATTTTTTAAACTTAATTTTTGAGTGAACTCCATTGCCTTTAAAACCTTCTATTTTTAATAAATTTTCTTTGATCATAGTTATTCTCTCCTTTTAAATTATAAATAAAACAAATTATTATCGATGCTTTCTTTTTCATTAATTCCTAGCATTAAATTCATATTTTGAATGGCTTGTGAGGCTGCACCTTTCATTAGATTATCAATACAAGAATATAGAATTAGTTTTTTGTTTTTTGAATCTATAGTATAGCTTATATCACAATAGTTAGTTCGTTGGACTTGGTTAACTTTTGGTATATTTGTATCTAATCTTATAAAAAATTCTTCTTCATAATATTTTTTGAATGTAGCGTTAATGATATCAGCTGTTATACTTTCTTCTAGTTGGCAATATATCGTTGAGAAGATACCTCTAACAGAAGGTACGATATGTGGACTAAACAAAATGTCTGCATTATACAGATGGTCTTTGATTTCCGGTTGATGTCTATGGCTTCCAGTATTGTAAGCATAAACATTATTTACCGACTCAGTAAAAAGAAAATTGATGTTTTCTTTTCGCCCAGTACCACTAAGTCCGGATTTAGAATCAATAATAATATGGCTTTTACTGATAATATTTTCTTTAATTAATGGATAAAGTGGCAATATTGCACTGGTTGGGTAGCATCCGGGATTAGCCACGTATTGACTTTTCTTAATTTTTTCCCTATAAATTTCTGGCAGGCCATAAGTATATTTCTTCAAAAAATCTTTTAGAATATGCTTAGTATCATAATATTCTTCATAGATTTTATAATCATTAAATCTAAAGTCTCCAGATAAATCTACTATTTTTACATCTTTATTAAGAGTCATAATCTTTTTAGCTATTGTCATACTAATGGTATGAGGTAATGCTAAGAAAACTAAATCTACAGAACTTACTTGAGCGTAAGCCTTTTCTGTAGAAACCAATGTAAGATCTAATTCGCCTTTAAACTGCCTATAGATAGAGGATAATTTTTCATTGGCATACCTATTAGAAGCAGCAAATGTTATTTCTATTGATTGGTGCCTATTGAGTAAACTAATTAATTGTAATCCTGCATAACCCGTTGTTCCAAAAATTCCGATTTTTTTCATTCAATCACTCCTTATATTTCGAATAATTATACATTAAATGTTATTTTGATGCAAGAAAAACCTATTTTTATTGCAATTATATGAGAAAGTGTGTATAATTATGTAAAAATATGGAGGTAGCTATGAAAAAGAACACAAAAAAAGTAAAGAATATACTAGAAGCATTACCCTACATGGAAAAGTTTAGAAATAAGATTTTCGTTTTTAAGTTTGGTGGGAGCATGATCAACGATGAGTACAAAAGGCAATTATTTATTAATGACATTATTTTATTAAAACATTTAAATATGAAAGTTGTATTAATTCATGGTGGCGGGAAACATATATCTAAAAGATTAGATGAAAAAGGCATCAAAGGGGAATTTCATAAAGGTTATCGGATCACAACAAATGAAGCCATGGCAGAGGTAGAAATGGTGCTATCTGGGAATATAAATAAGACTTTAACTTTAAATTTTGTCAACAAAGGGATTGATGCAGTTGGTTTAACAGGTAAGGATGCTGGTTTGATAAAAGCAAAGCAGAAGATTATCGATCAACATGTAGATATTGGTAATGTAGGAGATATTATTGGTATTAATTCAAACTTTTTGCATATGTTATTAGACCAGTATTATTTACCAATTATTTCCCCCATTGGCTACGATGATCACGGAAGGACTTACAATATAAATGCTGATGATGTGGCAAGTGCAGTGGCCATTGCATTAGATGCAGAAAAACTTTTTCTCATAAGTGATGTAGAAGGTTTATATAAAGATTTTAATGATAAGGATTCTTTTATTTCTTCTCTTACATTAGAAGAAGCAAAAGGATTAGTTCAAAATGAGATTATTAAAGGCGGCATGTTACCAAAATTAAAATCTTGTATTAATGCGGTAGACCAAGGAGTAAAAGCAGCACATATTGTCGATGGTAGAATGGAACACGCTGTATTATTAGAAATTTTTACAGATTCAGGTGTTGGTACATTATTGAAAGGAGAAAATTATGACACTGATGAAAACATATAAACGATTTGATTTAAATTTTGTTAAAGGAAAAGGTGTTTACTTATTCGAAAAAGATGGCGACAAATATTTAGACTTTGTTGCTGGTATTGCTGTAAACGCATTAGGACATTCAAACGAAAAAATAGTAAAAGCTATTAAAGACCAAAGTGAGAAATTACTACATATTTCTAATCTTTATTATGATGACCATCAGATCAATCTAGGCAAAAAACTGATTGACTTATCTGACCATCAATCTGTTTTCTTTTGTAACTCAGGAACAGAAGCTATTGAAGGTGCATTGAAAATTGCTAGAAAGTATGGATTAGAAAAAGGTAAAAACAAAATATTATATTTTGATAATGCCTTTCATGGGAGAACATTAGGTGCTTTATCAGTTACAAGTAATGAAAAGTATAAAAAAAGCTTTAAACCATTAATTCCTAATATTGAAAAAGTAAAACTAAATGATAAAGAAGATTTTTTGGATAAATTTGATAAAAATGTTTGTGCTGTTATTATTGAGCCGATTCAAGGTGAGGGGGGAATCAATCCTGTAGATCAAGGATTTCTTGAGTTAATTAGAGATGAGACAGCAATGAATGATGCGCTTCTAATTTTTGATGAAGTACAAGCTGGTATTGGAAGAACTGGAGTATTTTTTGCTTACCAAGGGTTTAATGTTATACCAGATGTTATTGCTTTAGCAAAAGGACTTGGCGGTGGTGTCCCAATTGGCGCCTTTATAGCGAATAAAAAAGCAGATGTGTTAAGCTATGGAGACCATGGTTGTACATTTGGAGGGAATCCACTAGTGACAGCTGTTTCAAATGTTGTTGTTGATGAGATCTCTAAAGCAAGTTTTCTAAAACAAGTAAAAGAAAAAGGCGATTATTTAATAAACAAATTAAGTGAGTTAATGCATGAGTCAAGTCTTATAACACAAGTAAAGGGAAAAGGTTTAATGATTGGTGTTGATTTTAAAATTGATCCAAAAATAATTGTAAAACTTGCCCTTGAAGAAAAACTATTAGTTATAAACGCTGGCGTCAATACTATCCGATTAGTACCGGCATTAAATGTAACTTACAAGGAAATTGATGCATTTATATATTTGTTTGAGAAGGTTATAAAAAAAGCAGAGAAGTTATAAAATCACAAAATGTCTTATCAAATCATGGTAAGGCATTTTTTCTTGAAAATGAATTGTTCTATTGCTTGATTAAAAAGGAAAATGCATATATAATAGACGTTAGTTGTGTATTAAGGAGACTTTAATGGAAAAAATTGAGATTATTGTAACAGAAAAATTTAATAAATCAAGAATAGATAAAGCCATCGGAAACTTATCTGAAGAAATATCTAGAGCATATGTTCAAAAACTGATTGATGAAAATAGTGTTTATGTCAATGAAAAAGTTGTTATTAATAAAAAGGATAAGGTTAAGACGGGTGATGTAATTGTAATAGAAGTACCACCGCCAAAAGAGCTAAACATAAAAGCTGAAGAGATACCTTTGAATTTTGTTTACGAGGATGAAGACATTATAATTGTTAATAAAGAACAAGGTATGGTTGTGCATCCGGCACCAGGAAACTGGGAAGGGACTCTAGTAAATGCATTAATGTATCATACGGATAAACTTTCTTCAATTAATGGTGTTAGAAGGCCTGGTATTGTTCATAGAATAGATAAAGATACTTCCGGTTTATTAATGATTGCTAAAAATGATTATGCCCACAATTTTTTATCAGATCAATTACGTGAGCATACGACGACAAGAAAGTATTATGCCATTGTTCATGGAACAATTAGTCAATCGACGGGGACTATAAAAGCGCCAATTGGTAGAGATAAAAATAATCGATTAAAGATGACAGTTGTAGCTGGTGGAAGAGATGCAACAACCCATTTTAAGGTGCTTGAACGTTATGCAAAATATACTTTAATTGAGTTACAATTAGAGACGGGAAGAACCCATCAAATAAGAGTGCATATGTCTTATATAAACCATCAAATTTTAGGTGATCCAATGTATGGTAGAAATAAAGAGAAAGTAAAATGGGATGGTCAATTACTACATGCTAAGACCCTTGGATTTATTCATCCAAGAACCGAAGAATATGTTGAGTTTGACTCAGAATTACCCGAGTACTTCCAAACAATTCTAAAGAAGGTAAAATCAATACAGTAAGGAGGCAGTTATGCGTTTTAAAGCAAGCATATTAGATGACAAAGCCATTGATCGGTCATTAACCCGATTAGCACATGAGATTATCGAAAAAAATAAGGGTGTTAAAGACTTAATAATTATGGGTATTTTAACTAGAGGTGTACCAATCTCTAAACGAATTGCTCAGAAAATTTCTGAAATCGAGTCGGTAGATGTCCCTGTTTCTAGTATTGACATTACAATGTATAGAGATGATTTGTCGCAAGTGGGAAAAGATCCAATTGTTGATGAAGACTCAATTAATACCATTGATATTAATGATAAAAAAGTGGTTTTAGTAGATGATGTTATTTATACAGGTCGAACCGTCAGAGCTGCTATGGATGCACTAATTGACTTAGGAAGACCAAAGTCTATACAATTAGCAGTACTTGTTGATCGCGGGCATAGAGAATTACCCATTAGACCAGATTATATTGGTAAAAATGTGCCAACCAGTCGCAATGAAGTAATAAAAGTGAGAGTCGATGAAGTAGACCAAATAGATGAAGTAGCAATATACATTAAATAACAAAAAAATTTCAACATAAAAAAAGGTGATTATTCAACTCGAATAGTCACCTTTTTTGCTAAATTAAAATTTAATTATCTTTTTTTGCATTGTCTTGTAATCGATTAACAATTTTGACTTTAGGTGTAACATATAAAGTTTTATTATTAACATAGATTACCTTACCAGGCTTAGCGCCTGAAGGTTTAGAAACATTTTTTACTTCAGTATAATCCACTGGTACATTAGATGACATTTTGCCTTTAGAATTATAAGCTGCAATAATAGCCGCTTCATCTAAAGTTAGTTGTGGAATTTTTCTTCCGGCTTTGACAATAATTACGTGAGTACCTGGAATATCTTTCGTATGAAGCCAAATATCATCATTATTAGCTAGTTTTAAGGTTAGATAATCATTTTGCTTATTGTTTTTACCAGCATAAATTGTAAAACCATCTGATGACTTATATTCCTTTAAGTAATCTTTCATTTGTTTTTTCTTTTTCTTTTGTTTAGATTTTTTGTTAATATAACCTGCTTCAATTAGTTCTTCTTTGATTTCATCAATAGATTCTGTATCTTCGGCAATTTCTATTGAATTCATGATTGCCTCACAATAATCTAATTCCTCTTGACTTTTTTTCAATTGTTTTTGCAATTCAACTTGTGCATGTTGTAATTTATTGTATTTTTTAAAATACAGCTGTGCATTATCAGCAGGGGATTTATTTTCCTTTAGTTCAATAGTTATGGGTTTGTTGTTGTCATAATAATTTTCAACTTCAATGGATTTCATACCTTTTTTCATTTTATAAATATTTGCTGTTAGCAATTCACCTTTTAATTGATACTCATCAGCATTTTGTGCTGTTTTCAGTTCTTCTTTTAGTTTAGCAATTTTTTTTGAAAGACTATTAATTCTTTTGCTTAGAATTGCAGTTAGATTACTAGATTTTTGTTTAATAGCATTTTTAGCAATTTTTTCACTATAATAACGATCAATAAGTGATGAAAAACTATTCATTTTCAGCTGAGAGTATTCTTTTCCACTGTAAGTTGATAAGTATATAGGTGAAAACTCAACAAGATCTCCTGTATTTTCATTCAGTATTAAATACGGAATATACTTTTTATTAATAATGATTTCTTTTATTTCCCTTAAGGTATTGAATAGTTTGGTTTGTTCTTCTTTAGTAAGTAGTTTATTCTTTCTTCTAAAACTAATATCACAACGATTACATATCTCTTTCGCCAGATTCGGGCCAAAACCTTCGTAAGTCATGAAAATATATCTAGAGGTCTTTTGCTCTGGATTATTTTCCATTTTTTTATAAAAATTCTCTTCAGTTAAATTTATAAGGTTTTCCTTGTCATATTCCAAGAACTTGAAAGGTTGATTTGGCATAATTTGTCTAACCTTACTCATATATGGGGAGATCCGTTTAATACTGTCATAAATAACATTGTCTTCATTAATGAGGATGATATTTGAGTGCTTTCCCATTATTTCAACAATGAGTCGCTTAGTTGTTACATAACCAAGTTCATCAGAAGAATCAATATGAATCACAAGAATTCGTTCTAAGCCTTTTTGTTCTATTTTAGTAATGAAACCATTTTGAAGATGCTTACGCATGAGCATACAAAAATTTGGTGGCTTCGTAGGATTATCTAGTTTTGAGTCAATAATATTAACATGGGCATAATTACTATGTGCAGTTAAATAAAGTGTTTGATTTTTGCCATGGTTTCTTATTGTAAAAGTAAGTTCTTTATCACTGGGTTGATATATTTTATTAATTCTCCCACCAACAAGTTTCTTCTGAAGTTCCATTAAAAGTGCATTTAAGAGGACGCCATTATAAGCCATAAATATTCACCTATCCTTTAAGTTCTACTTTTTTCATCTTTTTCACTTAAATATTCAAATCGTTCCATTTTTTCTAATAATTCATCTTCTAATGCATCTTTCTCATTGGTTAAAGTTTGTAACTTCACAAAGTCGCTGGTTTGTTGAGAAATTTGATTTAATACTTGATCTAGCATGTTTTCTAATTTTTCTATTTCAGATTCTATTGTATCAAATTCAATTTTTTCATGATATGTCAGTTTGACTCTATCAGTTTTTTTCTTTTGGTGTCTGTTCTTATTAGGAGATGTTTTCTTTTTTAAATTTGAAGTAATCTGTTCTTGCTCTAATTCTAATTTATTTTTATAAATCTCATAATCCGAATAATTACCAGTATATTTAAAAATATCCCCATCCCCTTGAAAACAAAGTAATTGTTGACAAGTTTTGTCTAAAAAGTAACGGTCATGTGAGACGCTTATGACAGTACCTTCAAAATATTCAAGATATTCTTCTAAAATATTAAGGGTATCAATATCTAAATCATTTGTCGGTTCATCTAGAATCAAAACATTTGGTGTTAGCATTAATGTTTTAAGAAGATATAATCTTCTTTTTTCACCACCAGAAAGTTTTTCAATTAAAGACCATTGTAGATCACTAGGAAATAAAAAGTTTTCTAGCATTTGTCCAGCACTAACAGTTCTACCATCCTTTGTTTCAACAAATTCAGCTACATTTTTAATGTATTCAATGACTCTTAAATCTTCATCCATTGCTTCAAAGCCTTGGGCATAGTAGCCGAACTTTACTGTACTACCAATGTCAATGGTACCTCTATCGGCTATTTCAGGATTCATGATAATTTCTAGTAAAGTTGATTTACCAATACCATTGGGACCAATGATACCGATTCTTTCATTATTGGAGATGATTGTGCTGAAATTCTTGATTAACTTTAATTCATCATAACTTTTATAAATATTTTCAATATGAATAACTTTTTTACCTAACCGTGAATAACCAACATCAATTGACAAAGCTTCATTTGAAGTATTATGGCTGATCTTCTCTTCTAAAGTCTGAAAACGATCGATTCTAGCTTTTTGTTTCGTCCCACGGCCTTGTACACCTGCACGGATCCATTCAAGTTCCGACTTGTAAAGTTGTTGCCGTTTCTTTGCTTGGGCATTTCGTGTTGCCTCAATTTCAGATTTTTCTTTTAAATAGCTAGAGTAATTTCCAGTAAATGTATATAAAGTATTATAATCTAGTTCAACAATTTTGTTAACAACACGATCTAAAAAATAACGATCATGGGTCACCATTAATAATGATTGCTTGCTATTAAGCAAGTAATTTTCTAACCAGCTAATGACTTCATTATCCATGTGATTTGTTGGTTCATCTAAGATCAGTAAATCTGCATCTGATAGAAGACTCTGTGCTAAAAATACGCGCTTTCTTTGACCACCAGATAGTATTTTCATTTTATCTTCAAAATTGTGGATGCCAAGCTTCGTTAAGACAGTTTTTACTTGAGATTCAATTTCCCAAGCATCTAAGCGATCCATTTGATTTGTTACTTTTAAAAATTCTTCTTGCAATTTTTCATCATCTGGATATTTTTCTAGTTTCCGAACAATATTTTCATAAGACTTCACGGTGCTGATGACAGGTGAATTGCCTTGAAAAATTTGATCAATGACCGTTAAGCTATGGTCATATTCAGGATTTTGTGAAAGGTAAGCAATTTTTTTGTTTTTCACAATATTAACACTGCCACTGTCAGGTTCAATTAAACCATTAATAATTTTCAGCAGTGTAGATTTACCTGAACCATTTGATCCTAAAAGACCAATTTTATCGCCTTCATTAATTGCGAGGGATATATTGTTAAATAAAACTTTCTCACTATAACTTTTTGATAGTTCATTAATTGTTAAAATATTCATTGTACCAATCCTTTACATTTAAGTTTCCAACATACCCATTATATATGAAAAATAAGATATTACAAAATTATAATGCAAATGCTTAAGAAAATAAGTAAATTAGTTAGATTACTTATATTTTTATTAACAATAATATCCTATATTATTTTAGCTTTTTTACGAGTCATATGATATTATTAAATATGAAGGAAATAAAGATAATAAAATTATAAAAAAGGAGAAAATATGATTTATAGTATGACGGGTTATGGGAAAGATGATTTTGAAAATGAAGATTATAAGATTTCTGTTGAGATAAAAACTGTTAATCATAAATATTGTAATATCTACACACGCATCCCATCTGCTTTAAATTCTGTAGAGGAACGTATTAAAAAATACATCAAAAAACGCCTTAAGCGTGGTCGCATTGAAGTCAATATATACTTAACCAAAAAAGGCGATGACCAATTAATTATTAAGCCAAATTTCAATGTTTTAGATCAATATTATAACACTTTGACAGAAATAAAAAAAAGATATAAAATGGAAAGCGACATTGATTTAAATCAGTTAGTAAAATATGATAATGTTTTATCAGTTGATTATAATCCAATTGATGAAGAAAAAATGTTTAATATACTTAAAGTTGTTATGAACTCAGTAATCGATTCTGTTGTGGATATGCGACAAGTTGAAGGGGAAAAACTTGAAAAAGATATTGAGAACAATTTAGAATCAATAGAAGAAATTTTAAAGGATTTATCATTCTTAAGTGATGAAATAGTAGAAAAACATCGTGAAAGTATGCGTAGGAAGATAAATGAATTGCTTATGGATATTAAAATTGATGAAGATCGATTAGAACAAGAAATCGCTATTTATGCAGATAAAACAGATATTAATGAAGAAATTATTCGCATAAAAAGTCATTTGAATCAATTTAAAAAGATATTTACTAAGGGTGGTGTTATTGGGCGTAAAATGGATTTTTTAGCTCAGGAACTTAATAGAGAGATTAATACGATTGGTTCAAAATCTCCTGATGTAAATATTACGAACTATGTTGTTGAACTGAAAAGTTTAGTTGGTAAAATAAGAGAACAAATACAGAATATTGAGTAGGAGTGAATTGATGATCAAGCGTAGAGGACTATTAATAGTTGTATCAGGACCTTCTGGTGCTGGTAAAGGAACAATTTGTGAAAATTTATTGAGAACAAAAGATTATATTCATCCATCAGTATCAACTACAACTCGAGAACCACGTGCTGGAGAAGTCCCTGGTGTAGACTATAACTTTATTACTAAAGAGGCTTTTGAGGATAAAATCAAGAACGATGATTTTTTAGAGTACGCTCAAGTGTATGATAATTATTATGGAACACCTAGAGATTTTGTTATTGAAAAATTGGCTAAAGGTGAAGATGTATTATTAGAAATTGATATTCAAGGAGCTTTGCAAGTTAGGCAAAAATTTCCAGAAGGTATTTTTGTGTTTATTCTACCACCTTCAATGAAGGAATTAAAAAATCGGATTATTAACAGAGGTTCTGAAACAAAGGAATCTTTAGAGAAACGATTTACTTCTGCTTTTAAGGAAATAAAATTCCTAAAAAAATATGATTATTTTATAGTGAATGATAAAGTCGAAAAAGCTACAGATACACTGATTTCAATTATAGAAGCTGAGAAAAGTCGTGTTGTTGAAAATGTTGATGATATTATCGAGAAGTTTAAAAGATAAATAAGGAGTGATACCATGAGTGATACAATGATAAATCCGTCAATTGATGAGTTATTAGAGAAATATGAATCAAGATATGAAATTATAATGGGTTCTGCAAAAAGAGCAAGAGAATTATATGATGGTAAAGAAACAACTTACGATAAAAATGAATTTAAATCCGTATCAATAGCAATTAAAGAAATTGCTGAAGGTACTATTGAATTGATTAATCCAGTTGTTAATCTAGAAGAACTCTAGGATAGGTGACCATATGAAATCATTAAAGGGGAAGAATGTTGTCTTAGGTGTAACTGGCGGTATTGCTGCTTATAAAGCCGTAGATGTTGTTAGTCAATTAGTCAAACGAGGGGCTAATGTTAATGTTATTATGACTAAAAATGCAACGAACTTCGTTTCACCTTTAACTTTTCAATCACTATCTCATAATAAAGTCGTTGATAATATGTTTTCGGAAGTCCAGTATTGGGATATTGAGCATATATCTTTAGCGCAAAAAGCTGATGTATTTGCTATTGTACCTGCAACAGCCAATGTTATTGGTAAAATAGCTAATGGTATTGCTGATGATATGCTAACAACTACTATTATGGCAACAAAAGCAACTGTTCTAATTGCACCGGCTATGAATACGAATATGTATTTGAACTCAATTTATCAAGAAAATGAAAATAAGTTAAAAGAGGTAGGATATGAGTTTATCAATCCTGCTTCAGGAGTACTTGCTTGTGGTGATATAGGCTCAGGTAAGTTAGCAGATACAAAAGATATTGCTGACACAATTGAGAAAGTATTACTTAGAACGAATAAATTAAAAAATAAACGAGTTTTAGTAACCGCGGGACCGACTGTTGAGAAAATTGATCCTGTAAGGTATATAACTAACCGTTCTACTGGTAAAATGGGCTATGCAATAGCAAAAGCTGCTGATTATTTAGGTGCTACAGTTGAACTTGTTTCTGGTCCGACAAATATTGAGAAACCAAGTGTATCAGAGTTTATTAGTGTTGAATCAGCCGACGAAATGTATCGTGAAGTAATGAAAAGAAAAGATGCAGATGTTATAATTATGACAGCTGCTGTGAGTGATTACAAACCAAAAGAATCATTTGATCAGAAGTTCAAAAAAACAAATGGTCCATTAAAAATAGAGCTTACAAGGAATCAAGATATATTAAAATCTTTAGGAGAAACTAAGAGTAACCAAATTTTAGTTGGATTTGCTGCTGAAACAGAGAATATTGAAAAATATGCAAAGAAAAAATTAAAAGAAAAGAACTTAGATTTTATTGTAGCAAATGATGTTTCTAAAAAGTCATCTGGTTTTGGTTCAGATATGAATGAAGTGATTATATTTGACAAAGATCGACAGATACAATTAGAAATGATGTCTAAGGATGATGTAGCAAAGGAAATTTTAAATAAAATAGTTGGTTTATTAGAGAGTAGATAAATCTACTCTCATTTATTTAGGTGATAAAGTGGATAGATATGCACAAATAATAATTATAAGTAAAACAAAAGCCATAGATAATTTATTTACTTATCGGATACCTGATAATTATTTAGGTAAGGAAATTATTGGGTTAAAAGTACTTGTACCCTTTGGTAGAGGTAATACAGTAAGAGAAGGCTTTGTGTTTAGTACAACGGATGAATGCAGCTATAAGAGAATAAAAAAAATCAAGCATTTTTTAATGCATGACATTTCCATTACATTGGATGATATTCAACTGATTAACTTTATTAGAGATGAATATCTATGTACTTATACTGAAGCATTACAATTGATTGTACCTTCTGGGACTCAATTAAAAAGAAAAACATTATACACATTTAAAAATGAAGATAAAGATTTAACAGATAAAGAAAAAAATATTTTAGAGTTTATTAAAAAAAATCAAACAGTTGAACTTGCAGAGATTAGTAAAACATTTAAGAACGTTTCTAAATATTTAAAACACTTAGAAGATAATCATTCAATAGAGAAAAAATATGAGTTTTCTAGTGTTGTTTCAGAGAAAGAAAAAGAGCTGATCTTTAAAACAATAAATAATAAAGAAATTTTAAAAATTAGAGAAAGTATACCAGATAGTTACGTAGCCCAATTACGTTTGATTGATTTTCTATTAGAGAATGATAAAAAACATGAAGTAACAAGAATAAAAAAGAAGTTAAGTATAGCTAAATCTGTTATTGATCGAATTATTGATATGGGTATTGCTGAATCGAAAACTGTACGTGATAAGCGACATATTGACCATCATTTTGATATTGAAAGTGATGAATTTAAAGTACTGAATAAAGAACAAGAGAAAGCTTTTGAGGAAATATTACAGGGGTATCACTCAAATAGTTTTAAAAGTTTCTTATTACATGGCGTAACAGGTAGTGGAAAAACAGAGATTTATATGCATTTGGTAAAAGAAGTGTTTAAGAATAATGAATCAGTTATTATTTTAGTACCAGAAATTGCTTTAACCCCTCAAATGATAGAACGTTTTATTAATAGGTTTGGAAATGAAATAGCAATATTACACTCTAAATTATCTCTTGGAGAAGCTTTTGATCAATGGAAAGATATTAAGAACGGTAGAAAGAGAATTGTCATCGGGGCGCGTTCTGCTATCTTTTCGCCAGTTAGCAATTTGGGTATGGTAATTATTGACGAAGAACATGAAAACACTTATAAATCAACAAGGAATCCAAAATATGAAACCTATGACATAGCGAAGTTCCGATTATTAGCTAATAAAGGTATACTAATTTCAGGGTCAGCAACACCGCGGATTGATTCCTATGACCGGGTTAATGAAAATGAAATGGCATTAATTAAACTTGAGAATCGAATCAATAGTAGAGAAATGCCCCCTGTAGAAATTATAGATATGCGTGATGAATTAAGTAAAGGGAATAAAACAATTTTTAGTGAAAAGCTATACAGAGGTATAGAAGAGCGATTAAGAAAAAAAGAACAGTCTATTATTTTTCTTAACAGAAAAGGTTATTCGTCATTTGTTTCATGTAGAAAATGTGGATTTAAGTTAGAATGTCCAAATTGCGAGATTTCACTAACCTATCATAAAAAAAGAAATGTAGCTGAATGTAGTTATTGTGAACATAAATCATTTATACCAAAAACATGTCCAGAATGTGGAAGCGAGTATTTTAAGCTTTTTGGTATTGGCACAGAAAAAGTAGAAGAAATTACAAAAAAAACCTTTAAAAATGCAAAAGTAGGCCGATTAGATAGTCAAACGACTAGAAAAAAAGGTTCCCTAAATGAGATAATTCAAAAGTTTGAAGATGAAACCTATGATATACTTATAGGTACACAAATGGTAACAAAGGGATTTGATTTTGAAAATGTAACACTCGTTGGGATTTTAGCTGCTGATTTAATAATAAATTTCCCCGATTTTTCTTCTTCTGAGCGAGCATTTCAGTTGATTACACAAGTAGCTGGTAGAGCAGGGCGTGGAGAGAAAAAAGGAGAAGTTATACTGCAAACCTATGAACCAGACCATCCCGCATTGATTTCAGCAAGCAACCACGACTATGATAGCTTTTTAAAGGAAGAGTTAAAGGTAAGACGTGTTTTCGAGTATCCACCTTTTTTATCCCTTATTAATATTATTTTTTATAGCGAAAAAGAGAATGATTTAATCAAGGATACGAATCGGTTTAAAAAGTATTTAGAAAAAGAGATAGATCCTAAATCTGTTAAAATATTTGGACCATCTCAAGCCTTGCATAGCAAAATCAGAGGGAAGTATCGGTATCAGATTTTTTTAAAAGTATCTAAAATAGAGTTTGGTTCCGTTAAAAATTGTGTTAAAAGAATAATTGATGAGAACAAGTTTAATGTTTACATTTCTGTAGATGTTCAACCAAGAAATTTAGTCTAGGAGGAGTATAAATGGCATTAAGAAATATACGATTGGATGACGATCCAATTTTGAGAAAAAAAGCGAAACCAGTAAAAGAAGTGAATGAGAAAATAGTAACAATTGTTAAAGATATGATTGAAACAATGTATGATGCTAATGGTGTTGGATTAGCCGCACCACAAGTTGGTTTGTTAAAACAAATTTTTGTTGTAGATATTTATGATGAGACGGGTGTCAAGGTGTTTATTAACCCAGAGATTACTTATGAAGAAGGAGCAATTGATGGTGAAGAAGGTTGCTTAAGTATTCCAGGAAAAGTAGGAATGGTCGTACGTCCTGAGAAAATAAAGATTAAAGCGCTAAACCTTAAGGGCGAGGCTTTTGAAATGACAGCTGAAGGGTTTTTAGCGAGAGCTATATGTCATGAAGCAGACCATTTAAAAGGTGTTTTATACACGGATATCGCATCTGAAGTAGAGGTTATTTAGCATGAAAATTGCATTTTTAGGGACACCAGAATTTGCAAATGATTCTTTAAAAGCTTGTCTTGAATGTGGTGAAGTGGTTTCAGTTATTACTCAACCAGATCGCAGGCGGGGACGTGGCAAGAAGCTCTTGCCAACTCAAGTAAAAAAAGAAGCATTAAAACATAATCTAGAAGTTTATCAACCAAAGAATATTAAAAGTGAAGAAGCGATTAACTATTTAAAAGCATTAAATTTGGATGTAATGGTTGTTGTTGCTTATGGACAAATTTTATCGAAAGAAGTTTTAGATATACCTAAATACGGATGCATTAATGTTCATGCATCACTTTTGCCTAAGTTAAGAGGCGCCGCACCAATTAATTGGGCTATTGTTCGTGGCTACGAGGTTTCAGGTGTAACAACAATGCAAATGGATGTAGGTTTAGATACAGGAAATATGCTAGATAAAATTAAAGTTGGAATTGATAGAGAAATGACTGCTGGTCAACTACATGATATTTTAAAGGTTGAAGGCGCTAAACTGCTTAAAAAAACTTTAGAGGATATTAAAAATAACTCTTTAACACCTGAAAAACAAGACGATAAATTATCCACATATGCACCAATGATCGATAAAGAAATGGCTAGAATAAATTGGGATAAGTCAGCTGAAGAAGTACATAACTTAGTCAGAGGATTCAATCCATGGCCGGTAGCATATACAACATTTAATAGTGAAAAAATTAAAGTTTATGAAACAAAAGTTATCAATCAAAAATCGAACCATGTACCTGGATCAATCATCTCAGTAAAGGATGATGGACTTTTGGTACAGACAGGTGAGAAGGCAATACTTATTACTTCAATACAGATGCCAAGTAAAAAGAGAATGTCAGTAAAATCTTTTTTAAATGGTCATACTGTTGAAGCGGGAACAATTTTAGGAGGTTAATTATGGGATATTACAGTAGTTATATAGTAATGATACCTTTCTTGATTTTTACTTTTTATGCACAACATAAAGTAAAAAGTACTTTTAAGAAATATACTCAAGTGAGAAATAGAAAAGGATTATCAGGAGCAGAAGTGGCAAACATGTTGATTCAAAGAAATGGATTAACAGATGTTTCTGTAGAAAGATCAAATCGTGGACAACTTTCAGACCATTATGATCCGAGAAGCAAAACTGTTAGACTATCACCAGAAGTCTACTCTGGACAATCTATGTCAGCTGTCAGTGTGGCAGCCCATGAAGTGGGTCATGCCATTCAACACGCTAAAGCTTATGCACCACTTAAGTTTAGAAGCATTTTAGCACCTGCAGCTTCGTTTGCATCGAGATCGGTTATGTTTATTGTTATTGGTGGTTTTATATTCGGAATTACTGGATTAATTGATTTAGGAATTATTATTTTTTCAATTGTTATCCTATTTCAAATTGTCACTTTACCAGTTGAATTCAATGCAAGTTCTCGAGCTTTGACTCAGCTAGAAAGTCAAGGCATTGTTTATACAGATGAAATTAGTGATTCTAAAAAAGTATTAAATGCGGCAGCATTAACATATGTTGCAGCTGCAGCTGCTTCTGTAGGACATTTAATTCGATTGTTGATTCTTCGAGATAGAAGGGGTTAATCAGTTTAAAAATGTACTATTCATGGATAGTACATTTTTTTTATCTTCATTAGGTGATTATATGAATAAAGTTAAGCGTATGCTTTTTATAGCAATTATAGATGCTATTGCAACACAATTATATATTAATATTTTAGGCGACGCCTTTAGAGTATCATTGGCTGTTGCTATTTTACCTGTTTTCTATTACATTGACCAAGAGTTGAATCCCTTATATACAGGATTATTTATTTCTAGTGTTGGATTATTCTTCAGAGCTTTTGTAAATATAAACGTTCTGTTTAGTAACTTTACAGTTTACATCGATGACATTAACATAATAGTATTTGATCTAGTCTATGCACTAATATTCTATTATTTCTTTTATAAACAAGAAGAAAAACCAATATTTAATTGGATTATGGTCGTTTTCTTAGCTGATATATTTGCAAATATTGCTGAGTTAATCACTAGGAATATAAGTGTGATTGAAAACCTTAATGAGTTAATTGTGGTAGCCTTTGTTAGAGGGCTTATTTCTCTAGGTCTTCTATTAGCCTTTTATTATTTTAGAAACTTATTCAAAAAAGAAATTGACCGAAAAAAATATAATGATTTAATTAGTATTTTTTCAGATATTAAATCAGAAGTCTATTTAATGAATAACAATATTAAATATATTGAAGACGTTATGACAGATGCATATATTCTATATGATGATATTGAAAAGGAACGTGTAACAACAAATAAAAATAAGGCGCTTAAAATAGCACAAAATGTTCATGAAATCAAAAAAAATTATATTGGTATACTTAATGGTTTGGGTGGATTAGAGTTCAATAAAGATATCTATGATAGTATGAAACTCTCCCAAATGATTAGTATAATTGAACAAAACACTAAGAAGTACATTGAAAAAAACGATTTGGATATAGAAATATCTTTTAATATTTATAAAGATATCTCTGTAAAAAAACATTATTATTTAATGTCAGTTCTACGGAATCTAGTAAATAACTCTGTAGAAGCATTAGAATCAATAGATAAACGCAATAAAAAAATAAATATTACTTGTGATCATGTATCTGAAAATATAGTTTTTGGTATTTTTGATAATGGCGTGGGAATTAAAGAAAAAAATATTGAGTATGTTTTTAACAATGGTTTTTCAACTAAGTTTACGAATGATGGTAAAATCCATCGCGGCTTAGGTCTTAGCTTAGTTAAAGAAATTATTGAAAAAGAGTTTGATGGTTCAATTGAAATACAGTCAAATGAAGGTCGATTCACGAAATTAACAATCCAGTTGAAGCTAAGTAATTTTGAGGAGGACAATGATGAAATTTTTTATTATTGATGATAATATTAATATTATAAAAGTTTTAGAAAATATTATTGAAGAATCTGATCTGGGCACAATTATTGGTACCAGTACTGATAGTTTAGAAGGTTTGACTGCTGTATATGATGAACGACCAGATATTATACTGATTGATCTATTAATGCCAAACTTAGATGGTATAAATTTCGTTAAAAAAATTGAAGATTTAAACACAGAAGTAATCATGATTTCGCAAGTCTCAGAGAAAAAAATTATTGGTCGTGCTTATGAAGCTGGGGTTAAATTTTTTATTAGTAAGCCAATTAATAAAATTGAAGTGATAAAAGTCATTGAAAATGTTATAAGGAATCTCAACAATATTGAGAAGCTTAATAGTATTGTCAGTATATTAGGAAGTCAAGAGAATAGAGTAAAGGCTGAAGGTGCAAGTTTTGAAAAGAATATTAATTACATTTTAAATGATATAGGTATTGCAGGTGAAAAAGGATCTGATGAAATTGTAAGAATATGTTTGAAAATAAAAAATGAAGCACTAGATGATTACTTGATCAGTGATATGTACGAAATTTTTGAGAATTCTACAGCTGTAAAACAAAGAATTCGGAGGGCTTTATCTAAAGGGTTGACAAATATTGCGGCATTAGGTATTGAAGATTACATGAATGTTAAATTTACCAGATATTCTAGCAATTTATATGATTTTCAAAATATAAAACTTGAAATGGATTATATCAGAAAAAAAATAGATAAAGGTGGAAAAATAAATGTAACAAGTTTCATCAACAATTTAATGATTATGGCTGAAAGAATTGACTAATGGACAATATTTTCTTGGTTTTGTGATAAAATTTACAGGTTTATCGAATTATTTTAATTTTTATTGATTTTTTTTGTATCCTGTTACATATACTTAATATATAAGTTTTATAAGTTTATGAAAGGGGAGAAAAAATGTCAAATGAGAAAAAAGGAAGTCTCGGGCAAGCCATAGGAAT
>DATFJG010000050.1:0-19430 GCA_035269305.1 Clostridia bacterium | reverse complement strand
CTGCTAAGCATTTCTATTGAATTTTTTATTCTTGGGATATTGTTATTAGAAGAAATAATAAATGTTATAATAATCTCCCATAGTTCTTGATTTAAAATTCGAATCCCCTTACCATATTCTATCGCTGCATCTAAATACTGATCTCTTCCTTTTAAATCCTTAATGACTTTTTTATAATCTCTATTTAAATCAAAATAATGGTACCATTTGTTTTCAAATGATTTTTCACTAACCCCATTGATAATTAAATCACTACCATCTTCTATCAAATGTATCGTTTCATTCATTGCTGTAACAATGTAGCTGTCATCACTTTGGACTTGCCACCTAAAACTTTGCCCACTTTCGGCAATTTGTTTTAATGAGAAGTTTTCAATGTTTTTTATTATTATTTGCGATTTCATAGTTATTCTCCATTTATCCTACTAAGAAAAGCCATATTAAAGATTAGACTCTTCATATGGCTTATTCATAATTCTCAATTAAATTTTATCAATTCCTTGGTAAAATTAATAGGATTTATTTAATTTATTTTGAGTCTTCAACTTTCCATTCTTTCCATACATTACCTACTAATGATGGCCCAGGTGTTAATGTCTTTTTACCAGGCTCCCAACCGGATGGTGTTGCTTTAGTTCCTTCGTTTTCTCTTACTAATTGAAAAGCTTTGATTTGTCGGATTGTTTCAGAAACATTTCTGCCAACTGGTGGTGTTAAAACTTCATAGCCTTGAATATTACCATCTGGATCAATTAAAAATCTTCCGCGCATTTCTACACCATCTTCTTTAGAATAAACACCATACATTTCTCCAACTCTACCACCTTGATCTGATAACATTGGGAATGGTATGCCACCTTCTACCATTTTATTTAACTCATTATCATTCCACATCTTGTGTACAAAGACACTGTCAACACTTACGGATAATACTTCTACATCTAAATCTTTAAACTCTTGATATCTGTCAGCTACCGCTGATACTTCAGTCGCTCAGACAAAAGTAAAGTCTCCAGGATAGAAACATAATACCACCCATTTACCTTTAAATTCTTCTAATTCAAATGATTTAAATTCACCTTCGTGAAACCCAGCCAATTCAAAATTTGGTGCTTTTTGTCCAACTTTAATCATAACTTCCTCCTCTGTCTTTAATTCTTGATTATCATCTTTCACTTCTTTACTATCTAAAATAACTTCTTTCTTCGGTTGAGCACAACCGGCTTTAAACTTCTTTGGCATAGACACCTCCAATTCGTTAATTGTAACAATTACAATTTTATTATAATATTATTAATGGTATAAGTCAAGAAAGATTCGAAAACTCTTCTCAAAAAAAAAGACCCTACTAAAGTCGTAGAGTCTTTGCTTTTCTAAAGATGCCAAATTTCATTAGCATAATTTAAAATTGTATTGTCTGATGAAAAATGTCCTGAGTAAGCTATATTCTCAATCATCATATCAATCCACTTTTCTTTGTCTCTATACAGATGATCAATCTTTGTCTGAGCTTCAGCATAAGATTCAAAATCCTTTAATACGAAGTATGGGTCATTATGTGTTAACAATGAATCAAAAATAATCTGATATTCTTGGAATCCATTAGGTAAAAAGCCATTCACTAGTTGATCTAAAACTTCTTTTAATTCAGGATCATTCTTATAATAATCATATGCTTTATAAGTATTATTCTCATAATACTCATAAACTTCATCCTTCGTTAAACCAAAGATAACCATATTTTCATCACCAACAAGATCATGGATTTCAATATTTGCGCCGTCTAATGTTCCAATGGTTACTGCACCATTCATCATGAACTTCATATTCCCTGTACCAGATGCTTCTTTAGAAGCAGTAGAAATCTGTTCACTGACATCACATGCCGGAATAATCATTTCGGCTAAAGTAACACTATAGTTTTCTAAGAAAACAACTTTAATCTTATCTTTTATTGTCTCATCATTATTTACAATATCAGCCACTGTATTAATTAACTTTATTATCTGCTTTGCAATATAATATCCAGGTGCTGCTTTCGCTGCAAAAATAAATGTTCGTTTCTCTATATCTAGATTTGGATTTCTTCTAAGCTCATTATAAAGATACATTATATGAAGAATATTCATTGTTTGACGTTTATACTCATGAAGTCTTTTCGCTTGAATATCAAAAATTGAATTTGGATCAACATCAATATCATATTTCTTTTTAATGTGATCAGCTAATTTCTTCTTATTCTCAAGCTTAATCTCATATACTTGTTCTCTAAATTTTTCATCATCTTTATAATCTAATATCTTTTCCATTTGATAAGTATCTCGTTTCCAATCCTTACCAATGTAGTTTGTAATTAACTCAGTTAATCGTTTATTTGAATTAATAATCCAACGTCGATGAGTTATGCCATTCGTCTTATTATTAAACTTCTCTGGATAAATCTTATAAAAATCATTTAATGCTCTTTTCTTTAATAGCTCTGTATGAAGTTTTGCTACACCATTGATACTATGAGACCCTTCAATAGCTAAATGCGCCATTCGTACATAACCATCGCCAATGATTGCCATATCAGATATCTCATCGAAATCTTGGATGCCATACTCATCCCATAATTTTCTACAAAACTTTTCATTTATTTCTTTGATAATCATATAGATTCTTGGCACAACATTTCTAAGGAGTTCTTCTGGCCATGTTTCTAAAGCTTCTGCTAAAAGCGTATGATTCGTATAACCAAAGGTCTTAACGGTTACTTCCCAAGCCATATCCCAAGTAAAGCCTTCTTCATCCATTAATATTCTCATAAGTTCTGGAATAGCTAATGCTGGATGCGTATCATTAATTTGAATAGCAACAAATTTATCGAAATCTGCTAAAGAATGCTTTTTCTTTTTATAACTTCTAACAATATCTTGTAATCCAGCTGAAACTAAGAAGTATGACTGCTTTAATCGCAGGGTTCTGCCCTCTTCATAACTATCATTTGGGTATAAAACTTGAGTTATACTTTCAACCATATTCTTTTTACCAAAGGCTTTCACATACTCACCTCTGGAAAATTTACTTAGATCAAAGTCGTTTCGTATGGCTTCAGCAGACCAAAGTCTTAAATCATTAACTACATTATTTTGATAGCCTACAATTGGTGTATCATAGGGTATTGCTAAAACAGAATCATAATTTACATATTCAAAGGATAATGTTTCATCGTCTCCTGTAAACTTCACTTCTCCACCGAATTTTACTTCTACGGATTCATCTAACTTCTTTATTTCCCATACATTTCGATGGGTTAACCATTTGTCTGGAAACTCAACTTGATAGCCATCAACTATTTTTTGATTAAATAAGCCATATTTGTAACGAATACCTACACCATGACCGTTTAAATCAAGGGAAGCCAAGGAATCTAAAAAGCAAGCCGCTAATCTACCAAGGCCACCATTGCCTAGTCCTTGTTCTTGTTCTAATTTACTCAATCGTTCAACATCAATATCTAACTCATCCAATGCTTTTTTCGCTTCATCATAAATCCCTAAGTTTTTTAAATTGTTTAATAAAAACTTTCCTGTTAAAAATTCAATTGAAAAATAATATACTTCCTTCTTATTTTCTTTCTCACTTCTTTTGCGTGTTTCTAACCAATATTTACTAATATAGTCTCTTGTCAGTAATCCAAGGGCTTGATACTTGAGTAAATCTGATGTATCCTCTAAACTTTTAATGCTCACCTGAGATAACTTTGTTAAGAAATCCTTCTTAAATTCTTTTGATTTGATTTTCATTAAATCCTCCTTAAAAGGTTAATTTTCTAATAATTTATTATAGATATCAATATATTCTTTTGCCGATTTTTCCCAACTATTATTAGAAATCATCCCACGATAAACTAAATCATGCCATAATTCTTTCTTTTTATAAAGGGATAAAGCACGTTGAATAGCAAATAGTAGTTCATGGGCATTATAGTTTTTGAAACTAAAACCATTACCGGTATTATCATATATATTATATGATTCAATAGTATCTTTTAAACCGCCTGTTTCACGTACAACGGGGATTGTACCATATCTTAAGGCGATTAATTGACTCAAACCACAGGGTTCAAATCTTGAGGGCATTATATATAAATCAGATGCCGAATAAATCTTATGAGCTAATTCATTTGAAAACATAATATTTGCTCTAACTTTATCAGGATATTTGTTCTCAAAATATCTAAAACTGTCTTCAATTTCCCGCTCACCAGTACCAAGCAAAACAAATTGAACATCATAACTCATTAGTTCTTCAAAAATATGTCTTATTATATCGAAGCCTTTCATATCTGTCAACCTTGACACCACTCCTAACATAGGAATGGATTCATCAACTGTTAACCCCATTTGTTTTTGTAGAGCTAACTTGTTTTTTACTTTTTCAGTTTTAAAATTTTCAGCATTATAATTGAAATCTATTAAAGGGTCCACTTCAGGATTATTATCTTCATAATCAATACCATTAATAATACCCGATAGTTTATCTTCTACTGCTACAAGTAACCCAGCCAAACCTTCACCATAATACGATAACTTGATTTCATCTGCGTAGGTTTCAGATACAGTATTCACATGATCTGAAAAAACGATACCTGCTTTCATAAAATTAATGCCACCAAAATATTCTACAGTGTCCCAATCAATACTCCATGGCGGAATATCTAAATGATCAACAAGAATTTTTTCATCAAACACACCTTGGTATTTTAAATTATGAATCGTATAGAGAAATTTAATACCATTATAACCTCTTTGCATTGCATACTTTTTCTTATATACTAAAGGAATCATGCCAGTATGCCAATCATTACAATGAAGAATACTTGGACTAAAATCCATATACTTAATGGCTTCTAGAACAGCATAACTAAAATAAGCATATTTCTCACCTTTGTCTTCATAGCCGTAATGTGTATAGATTTCATTTCTATTAAAATAAAATTCATTATCAATAAAATAGTATGTTATACCATCTTGTATTTTTTTGAACAATCCTACATGCTTTTCTCGCCAATTTAGACGGACTGAAAAATCTTTGATAAACTCTAGATCATTCAGATGTTCATGTTTAATTTTTCCATAAAGGGGGATGATAATTCGCACATCATTCCCTTTCTTTTTTAAAGCCTTCGGTAAAGCTTGTGCAACGTCAGCAAGCCCACCTGTTTTAATAAATGGGCTTGCTTCTGATGCAACAAATAAAATATTTTTCATTTGTACACCTCTATTCTATAGTTCAATACCTTTCGAAACAATATAAGGTACTTTTTTATCGCCAGATAAACGACTTTCCTTCGAAATACTTACATACTTATCTAAAATGACATTTTTAAGAGAACTATTAGCGCCAACATGGGTTCTTTGCATAATAATACTGTCTTCTATTGTCACACCTTCATCAATTTTTACATCTCTGAAAATAATAGAATTCTTAACAGTTCCTTTAATATCACACCCATTAGCAACTAAAGAATTTTTTACATCAGACGTTTCTCTATAAATTGTAGAAGGTTCATCTTTAACCTTCGTTAAAATTGGTCGGTCAGCTTTAAAAAGTTGCTGATAAATATCATAGTCTAGCATATCCATGTTAGCATCATAGTAATTCTTTGAAGAATTGATACATGCTAAATAACCAGAATAATCATAAGTCGTAACACTATAATTATTAAGTTCTTTAAATAATGCTTGCTTCAAGTAATTTGAATCACCGTTCTCAACGGCATTTTCAATAATTTTTATTAGCAAAGATTTTCTCATAATATACATTTCCATTGATAAATTAATCTCTTTCTCTTTACCAGTATTTTTCCCAATACTAATTAAGTGACCACTTGGATCTGTATTTAATGTATCGAGTTCATAAAACTTTTCTTCATTTTTTACCTTTTTATTGATGATTGTAATATCTTTACCAGACTTTCGATGATAGTCATAAGCTTTTGAAATATCAATATTGCAAATCATGTAACTTCTAGAAATAAATACATACTCTTCACTTGCATGTTTTAACCAACTTAAACTTTGATAGAAATGTTCAATGTCTCCATACCTTTGAACAATCTTATTATAATTGAAAGCTGGATTAAAAACTGTAATACCAGTAATCTTTCTATCTAAATCCCATGATTTCCCTGACTCTATATGGTCTACCAAAGATCTAAATTTATTTTGTGTAAAAACTGCAACATTATTAATACCACTATTAACAAAATTTGATAAAGTAAAATCTATAATTCTATAACGCCCTGCAAAGGGTATACTAGCAATAGGTCTGACTTTAGTCAATTCTTGAATATTGTTTTCAAGTTCACTTAAATTTATTATTCCTAAACAATTTTTCATATATTCCCCCCTATTCTAGTAAACCATGGTCTTCATTAGTAATTAATGTAATCTCATCTAGTGATTCATCACCAATCACCGAATCTTTCTTAATCACACTATTGGTTGCAATAATCGACTTATATACTGTTGCCCCATCTTCAATAACTACATTTGGCATTATTACTGATTGAATCACTTTAGCATTTTTACCTACTTTAACATTTGGAAAAAGTATTGATTTTTCTACTTCACCATCAATATAACACCCTTCATTAACCATAGAAGTATTGACTATTCCATTATTCGTGATAATATGTGGTGGTAAATTAGCATTTCTTGAATAAATTTTCCAAGATTCATCATGAATATTTAATTCAGAAGTCTCATCTAACATCTCCATATTACCTTCCCATAAACTCTGAATTGTACCAACATCTCGCCAGTAACCATCAAAAGGGTAAGCATACATATCATTACCATTGGCTAACATTTTAGGTAAGATATCTTTTCCAAAATCATAATTTGTATCTGGGTTTTCCTGGTCTGCAATTAAGTATGCTTTTAACTTTTTCCAATTAAATATATAAATCCCCATTGACGCTAAGTTATTCTTTGCATTTTCCGGTTTTTCATCAAATTCATATATTTTTAGATCATCCGTTGTATTTAAAATGCCAAAACGATTAGTATCTTCCCATGGTACTTCAATTACACCTAATGTTACTTCAGCATTTTTTTCCTTATGATAGTCTAACATTTTCATATAATCCATTTTATAAATGTGATCACCTGATAAAATCAATACATATTCCGGATCATAAGTATCAACAAAATGTATATTTTCATAAATTGCATTTGAGGTTCCTTTAAACCACCGGCCACCTTCTTGTGACATATATGGTGGTAAGACCTTTACGCCACCTTGTGTTCTATCAAGATCCCAAGGTTTACCAATACCAATGTGTGCATTTAGGGCTAAGGGTTGGTACTGCGTTAGTATGCCAATAGTATCAATGCCCGAATTCGAACAGTTACTTATAGGAAAATCAATTATACGATATTTTCCTCCAAAAGGTACGGCAGGTTTTGCTAAATTTGTTGTTAAACCTTTAAGTCGTGACCCTTGACCTCCGGCTAAGATTAAAGCAACAATTTCCTTTTTAATCATTCTTTTCCTCCTTCTTAATTTTTAAGATACTTATGCCTAATGGTGGAACAGTTAACTGAATAGAATGTTCAAATCCATGAAAATTCTTCTTTTCACTTATTAAAATCTTTTTATTCAAATTCCCTGCGCCGCCAAACATTTCTAAATCCGAATTAAATATTTCTTTATATTTACCCATTTCTGGAACGCCTATTCTATAATTTTCTAATAATTCTGGCGTAAAGTTAATTACCACAATTACATACTCACCATTATCACTTTTTCGCATGAAAGCAATGGTACTATTTTCATGGTTGCGATGATCAATCCACTCAAACCCTTCATAAGAAAAATCAATTTCATATAAAGATTCTTGGGATAAATAGAAGGCGTTTAATTGCTTCGTGTACTCATACATCTTTTTATGTTGGTCATAATCTTCAAGTAAAAACCAATCCAATTCTTGCCATTCGTTCCATTCAATGAACTGTCCAAATTCTCCACCCATAAACAATAATTTTTTCCCAGGATGTGTTATTAAATAACCTAATAGAACTCTTAAATTTGCAAACTTTTGCCAATAATCCCCAGGCATTTTATCTAGTAAAGACTTTTTCCCATGGACTACCTCATCATGAGACAATGGTAATACAAAATTCTCACTAAAGGAATAGGCAATTGAAAATGTAATTAAATTTTGATGGAATTTTCTATAAACTGGATCTAATTCCATATATTCCAGGATATCATTCATCCAACCCATATTCCATTTCAGATTAAAACCTAAGCCACCAGCATCTACTGGCGCAGTTACTAAAGGCCATGCAGTTGATTCTTCTGCAATCATCAATACATTATCAAAATTTTCAAATATTTTAGTATTTAACGTTTGAACAAATTTTACAGCAGGGTCATTTACAGCACCATTATTTCGATAAAGCATTTGACTAACAGCATCTACTCGGATCCCATCGATGTGAAATTTATCAAATAGAAACATGGCAGAAGATATTAAAAATTGCGAAACTTCGGGTTTTGAATAATCAAAATTCAATGTGTCCCATTGATAATTTTCTGCATGATTTTTTAATACAGGTTCATATAAGGGACTCCCGTCGAAGGTTCGTAAACCATGGTCATCTTTACAAAAATGACAAGGCACCCAATCCACAATGACGCCAATCCCATTATTATGAAGAGCATCTACTAAGGCCATAAAATCCTTTGGTTCACCATACCGACTAGTAATTGAAAAATACCCCGTAATTTGATAACCCCAGGACCCATCAAATGGATGCTCAAATAGCGGCATAAATTCTACATGTGTATAATTCAATTTCTTTAAATACTCAATTAGTTCAGTTATTAACTCTTTATAACTTAAAGGTTCTTCACTATCTTTTTCTTTTTTTCGCCATGACATTGGATTCAACTCATAGATATTCATTGGTTTTTTATAAATGTTTTCTTTTTTTCTTTTTTTCATCCATTTTATATCTGACCATTTATAGCCATCTATATTATATACTCTTGAAGCTGTATTTGGTCGGACCTCTGAGTAAAATGCATATGGATCAGATTTAATAATCTCCCGATGATCATTGGTAACTATTTTAAACTTATAGTTTTCTAAATCAATATCATCTGTTATAAATATATTCCAAAGACCACTCTCATCAAATTTCTTAAGAGGATATCCTTTCCACTCATTAAAATCACCTACTAATAATACTTCTTTCGCATGAGGTGCCCATAGAATAAATCGATAACCTTTTTTCCCTTGATACTCATAAGCATGACATCCAACGAAATCATAACTCTTATAATACTCTCCACGATGAAACAGATATATATCCGTTTCAAACAGTTCTTTTTTTAAATACTCAATTGCCACGTAAAAACCTCCTAAAGTTAGATACAAATAGTTAATACCTTTTTACAATTATATCAAAAAATATGAATTATTCGTAATAAAATAAAACATTTTGTTTATTGATACAAATTTCCAGCTAATTTCTGTAAAGAATCTTCATCAATAATTGTTATTTTATTTCTTTCGCGTTTTATAAAGTTACGATTGCTAAATAATTTGAATATTCTAAGTAAATGTCTATAACTTGTACCAAGTAACTCAGCTATATCACCTAATTGATCAATAAGTACATCTTTTTCTTCTGGCCCAGCATATAAATACATTAAATAACTTGCTAACCTATTTTCTAAAGGATAAAGTAAATTAATTGAGCTAGAAACGGATAGGCTTTCAAGCTTTTCAGCTAAACTATGATTAATGAATTTTATAAATTGTGCATCATCTTTATATTTTTTTCTAAGTATATTCATAGGTACCCGAATGCAATGAACTTTATTCAAAGTCTTAATATTTGTTGACGCATGATTCGTTTCGTTATTTGCAAATTCCAAATCTCCTATAACCATTAACGGTCGATAAAATCTTAGTAATAAGCGTTTTCCATTTTCCATCATTGTGTAAACCTTAGCTTTGCCTTTAACAAAAAAATAAAAATAATCTACAGGTTCTGACATCTCATATATATATTCATTTTTATCAAATTCAACTAGTTCTAATTGAGTTATAATCCCTAAATCATCAATTATATCCAATTTGTACTTTCCTATGTAATGCCTTAAAAGTTTTTCTTTATTTCTAATTAATTTCATATCGGCCTCCCGATTCAATTATATGACATTTGTCATATAATTAAAAGTTATATTATGGTATTATTTTTTTAAGGAGGTTTTTTATGTATAAATTTGGAGCAACACTCGTAGGCGTTTTTGTAGCATTTATGGTTCTATTTAATGGAACCCTTGCAGCTAATTATGGAAATTACGCCGCGTTAATTATAATTCATGTAGTTGGTTTAGTCGGTATTTCATCTTATCTACTTATTAAACGCGAAAATAATAAAATAAATAGATCCATTCCATTTTATCTATTTCTTGGTGGAGCAATTGGTGTCATACTTGTTTCCTTTAATAACATCTGTTTTTCTGCCATTGGTGTTTCATTAACTATAGCATTTGGTCTATTTGGTCAAATAGTTATGTCCTTAATTGTTGATCATTTTGGTCTATTTGGCCTTAAGCAAACACCATTTAATTTTAAAAAAATCTTTGGTCTATTATTAATATTTTCTGGAGTCTATGTAATGACTTTAGGTTAGGAGGAATCATGTATTATTTATTTGCATTTTCTGCAGGCGCTTTAACACTTATCTCTATGATTACTAATTCGAAATTGGCTTCCTATGTTGGCACGCGTCAAAGTACCTTAGTAAACTTCACAGCCGGTTTAATCGTTTCAATTTTCTTATACTTAATGTTTCAAGAAACAACTTTTAAGCTCGTGAGCTTGCCTATATGGGCATATTTTGGTGGACTAATGGGAATTTTTATAGTAATTATTTCAAATATTGTTATTCCAAAAATTCCAACAGTCTATACAACTTTATTAATATTTATTGGTCAGTTATTAACAGGCGTATTAATTGATTTCATTCAATACAGAGAGTTATCACTCTATAAATTTATAGGTGTCCTGTTGATTACAGCTGGTCTTTATTTTAACTTTATTATTGATAAAAAAGACCAATTAAAAAAAGCACAAGGAAAATCTGCATAAATCAGATCTTTCATGTGCTTTTTTATTATAAACGTTTGATTAATTTCTTAGTCATTATTTTCATATAATCTAATGTTGGTTTGATATCATCAAATGACCTTATAGCATGAACTTTTCTCTTAAATAATGACTTAAATACTTGACTAACACTTAACTGTTTTGTAGACAAATAACCTTTAATTGCTAATAAATCTTCAAAGGTATATCTAAAAACCAAACCAGTATTATAATCAATGTATTTTTCTTGAAGTGGATTGCCAGTTAATTCTCTATAAGTAATATAGGGCATATTAATACCCGCTTGGGTTAGCAACTCATTTAAATTACTATACCGTACATTGATTTCAATTAAGTAGAACTCTCCAGTTTTCTCATGCTTTTTAAATTCTATTTCTCCTACACCTTTATAGCCTATGGCTTCTAAAAAAGGAATCCCAATCTCAGGTAACTCTTTAATGTATTTTTGCTCAGTATAAACAGAAGCACCATAATTAATTGGGTATTGACGATATTTTTGACAAGTTAACCAATGCGTCACTTTTGATTCTTCGTTCAAATAGGCATCGAAAGTATACATATGATCATCAAATCCTGGGACAATTTCCTGTATAATAACTTCTAAATCATTATCTTTTGACTTCTGAACTGCTTTTTTTAGTGCGTTTTCATCAAAAACTTTAAACATTTTTCGACGGAATACTGAAACAAAATTATGAGAATTTGTTGGTTTAACAAGACATGGGTACCCTAATGAATTTACTTTTTCAAAAAAGTTTTCATCATCCATCTTTATTGTTTTAGGTACTAAAACATTGTGCTTTTTAGCTAATGTTTCTAAAGTATCCTTGTCCATAATTTCTTTATACCTACCTTGTGGCATGCTAGGAAATAAATAATACTCCCTTAATAAATCACTATGAGCATCAATGACTTCTACATAAGGATCCGCACATGGCAATAAAACTGGTTTAAGTGCTTGCTTTTTAGAATAATTAATTAAAGCTTGAATAAATTCTTCAGTTTCTTTTTTATAGTGTGGTACAATAATCACTTCACTACAATACTTGGATTTAAGGCCATAAGCTTCATGTGTAGAATATTCAAGGGCAGCTACATGAATCCCATATTTCCCAAGATTTCGCATGACACTTAAAGCAATATAATAATTCGCCCCTAATACTACCGCCTTATTTTTCATCTATTTCCCTTTCTTTCATTTCTTCTAAACTCTTTATCACTCTATTTGTGATATTTAGAATAACTTCATCTCCAATAATAAGTGCTGGAACACCAACACTATGACTTCTTTTAGCTAGATCGAAACCTTTCATTGTATCTCTTAATCTTAAAAATTCTTTCAAACTCCCTATACTTTCTGTTATTTCAATATATTCAAATGGAATACTTTTCTCTAAAAGCAACGCTTTCAGTGGTGGGCATTCTGGTCATAAATAACTACCATAATACTTAATTTTTTCCATAATTTCCTCCTTTAATTTAACTTTTTTCATCATTATTATAACACAAAAAAAGGCATTTCATAATGAAATGCCTATATTTTTCCTAAATTGCTATACCATCTGCTCCTATAGTACCTACTAATGAGTCTAAATACTCATCAGATTCGTAATATTCTAGTCTTTCTTTTGCTTTACTTAATTTATCTTTGTATCCATAAGACTCTAAAACACCTGCATTAATTGGATTAGCAATAAAACTTTCAAGATTTTTTATTTTCTTATTCATCAATTGTATATCAATAATCTGCTTATTTCTTAATCTTTGCTTATACCAATCGCTTTCAATGACATAATCATATTCAAAAAGCTCTCTAAACTTTTCATCATGAGCTTTCATTCCTTCATATGAACCTTCAGCCATTATATAGATCAATGCCTTTAATGGTAAAATAACTTCATCTATTGTCCCATCAGCTATATAGGCTTCTGCAATCCTTTTATGTCCGCTAACAATATTATTAACGCCATCTACGAAAGCTTCTAGATCTTGTGTTTCAGGTTTTAGCATTTTTTCATCAAAAACTGTTTGAGGTTCATCAAAAATCTTTCCCATGAATCGATAAGCAAACTTCGTTGTTATTCGATAACCTAATCGACTGGCTTTGACTTTCTTACCATTATATATAAAATCTTCTACTTTTTCTAAAGCCCCATTTTCAATTAAATACTCAGGTTTTCTTTGATTCTCATATAATTTGCACCACATTTCAGGAATAAACATTGAAATATCATGGTCAACTCTACCCTCAGGTCCGATATAACCAGCTGGTGTTGAATAACCTGGATAGCCCGTTAAAATGTATGATAATAATGCATTGTTTAGATCATAAGCTGGTAATAGCATATTGAATGGCCCTTTTGTCAAAGCCCCTTCTGAACCTGAACCAGTAGTTGATGGTGATTTACCACTTAAGCTGGCCATAAAATCCATAAACAATTCTGGTAATTCTTGATAATGAATTGGATTGTAGACACTTAATGGTAATATCTTTTGACCATTTTCTTCGGCTGGCGGATTATTCCTGCGACCGGCTAATATAGCATTTACTGGTAAATGAATTGGTTGATTAATTGGAACTTTTCGTGCAAGTCGTACACCAATGTCAGCAATGTAATGTTTCATCGGGTTAATAAAGTCGCCTCTATTTTCTAAATATCTCGGATTTTTACTTATAGACCCATCTTCTAATACACGTGGTTCTGAAGATACAATACAATATTTTGAATCACTTTCTAAGAACTCATTAATATGTTTCTTTACTGGGTCTGTATATGAAATAAAGTCCATAACATTTTCTCGGATTTCTTTAACGTCTTCTTTTTCTAATGGTTCGTAATTAGTCACGAATAAATTGTCTTGGGATAAATCATATTCCGCTTGGGTATCATACCCAATATTAATAGCTTCATCTGGTCTTTGAAAGAATCTATACTCACTGTTCACTGCAAACTTAAAACTTTTATTATCAAATTCCGGATCCAAATATTCTAGTTGATTCCTTGGTAATACAACTGAGGCACTAATATCGTCTTCCATCTGTAGTTTCTCTGCTGACATGAAATCCATTCTCAACTTGAAAATTCTCCAAGCACCATCCTGGTCAAATCCTACCCTTAAATAACTTGGTCGTATTTTTCTATTATTATAGTTGATTTCATTTCCTGGCTGACCATTGATTCGGTCCACGGTAAAATGTTGTCTCCAATCATCCCCCCATTCTGGTAGATAAAATCGCTTCACCATAAATACTAAAGCTTTAATGTAGTTAGGTATATTATTTAAGTACTTATTAAACGCGTCAGTATATGCACTTGAAGGGGTTAACAATTTTATAACAGAGCCTAAAGTTCTTTCAGGTGATAAAATTGCTCTAGAGGGTCTGGTTCGATTTGGTGTTGCTTTCCATCTTCTTCTATAATCATAATTTAATATTTTTTCTACTTGGTCTAAATCACTTTCTAAATTGTGTACGTAATAGGTACCATAAATAATAGAATTTTCAAGAGATTTTGAAATTTCTGATTTTCCACCACCTGATACTGTACATGGCTTATGACAAAATAAGCCTTCTGAATCTGTTTTTACTAACTTCCAAGCTGGGGCAACAGGATGTTTTTCCATGTGTAGTTTATCACCTGAAGGTAAAATATAATAATAAGTTGGCATTAATTTTAAAGAACGTTCTTTACCCTGATATGTCCATCTAATATTTGTTTTGTGTAAATCTATCTCTATGTTTTCAGGCAAATAGACAATATTATCATATTTTTTATCTATCCCATAGTTGTCTTCATGTAAGACCATTAAGTCACTAAACTTTTCTTTTACTTCAGCAAATGTATACTTTGCTTCATCTAGTTCATCAGTAGAAGTGAAGCTCTCACCTACATTTCTTCTGCTAAAAGCAATAGTACCGCCAGCATGTTCTTCCTCAGACATGCCAAAAAGATTCGCAGCGTAACTCATTTGTGTTTTTATTTCTTTTTTTGAATAACCAAAATAACTATCAGCAATTAATGTAATAATGACACCACTTTTATCACGACAAGTTAATTTAAATGGTACACCATCATTATATAATTCATCATCATTTTTATAACACATACCTTCATTTTTTTGACGAGCCGATGCTTCATCATAATGTGGCAGTCCTAAGTCCTTCTTTTTTAACTTTGTTAAATGAGGTGCTAATAATATATATCCCGTATGTCCTGACCAATGGTCTACATCTAATCCTGAGTCATTAAAATGTGAACTTACATCACCAGCATTACCAAAAACCGATTCAACAAAGTCTAAATTTGTTACTAAATTTCCTGGTACTGTAAATAAAACTTCCATGTATTTTTTATCAATCACACCAGGTACTTTTGGTGAAATAGTTGGTTTGACTAAGAGGGACACAAAAGTTTTTGCTTGCTCCTCTTGTAGCGCTGTATAGGGTAAAATTTTTAAATCTTCTGGTGGATTTGATGCTGCTTCATATAACTTAGCAAAGGTAATTTTAGGCACTTCTTTTTTATCAAAGGGTACTCTGAAATCGCCTTCTACAATATGAAATGATCCTTTTGTTGTGCGTCGATCATTTTTAGGATTGTTTAAAATCCCCTGTTTAATCCGATAACTCTTCGTATATTCACTAGAAAACTCATCACCATTTGGGGGAAGTGATAACTCTCTAGCTAAACCGTAATGGTCTAACACAAATTGGTTCTTTATTATTTCTGGCTTTTCATCTAAATCTGAGAAATAATTTGAAAAGAAATTGCTCACACGTTTATTAATTGGGATTTCTTTATCATCAATTAAACGTTTCTTTTCTTTGTAATCCTCAATAATATGTTCAAATAGATTAATCATATACTGACTAGATTCTTCATCTTTACTACCATCTTTGTAGATAGGCAAACCTAAAGTTGCTAGCTTAATATTGATATACTTCTTATGGTCTGTGGGGGAGATTGACGGATCTAAATCACCGTAATCAATTCCTAACATCTTTTTGTAATCCATTTTTCTTCTCCTTTTCATCCTTTAAATAAAATGTTAAATATATTTAACATTAACTTAATTATACATTGTATATACAATTTGTCAATATTTAGAAAATTCAGAACTTTTTTATGTAAAAAAAGATGAGCCCTTTTTTAACGGATACTCATCTTCTATACTTTAATTATAATAGCAATGTCTGATTCTATTTTAACCCCTCCTTTATTAATCTCTTTTATGATTTACACCAAAATAATTAACTTTCGTCTTAGCGTATAATTCCATTGCCTTTTGATGCTTTTGATCGTTACTTTTATTTTTCATAAACTGCCTCCTTTTATATTTTTTCTTATCCTATTCTTTCAAAACAAGCTTCAATCCCTTTAGCCTCTTTTATTACCTAAGCCAAAATAATTTACGCGGGAGTTTGCGTACATTTCCATGGCTTTTTGATGCTTCTTATCTTTTTTATATTTTTTATCCATGATTTTCCTCCAATCATACTCTTTCTTATCCCATTCTTTTCATTCTTTTTTTAATTAATCTCTTTTATTACTTAAACCAAAATAGTTAACACGGGCATTAGCATACATTTCCATAGCCTTTTGATGTTTCTTATCATTTTTATACTTTTGATCCATAAGTCACCCCCTCTTTTTATATAATAAAAAATCCGCTTATACCATACAATTGTATGATTATAGAAGCGGAAAAATCCTCGGTACCATTCTAAATTTAACTTTTTAATCTTAACGCGATTAACGTAACTTCTTACTACTTTCAGAAGCTATACTCAAGAGTGATTGCTCTATCAATGTTTTTTATTTGATTTGAATAGATTATAGCATCGATATTTTAACTTGTAAAGGTTTTTTTCTAGGAAAACCTTTTCTTATTCAAAATATTCTGAAAACTTACAATTATTTTTTAAGACTACTATTTTTAATTGAAAAAAACCTTATAAAACAGAGTTTCTGTCTTATAAGGCCTTATTAATTTACTCAATGGAAATAAGATAATAATATAACGGCTGACCACCATAATAAACTTCTACATCACCGAATTCTAATAACTCTTCAATTTCTGATGCTAAATTATTAGCAACTTCTTCTTCTACATCTTTACCAAAATATATTGTTACAATTTCAGTATCTTCATCTATCGCTGTTTTCACTGTTTTCATAGTTATGTCATGCAGATCATCACCGACTGAAACAATATTACCATCACTCACCCCAAGGATCTCATCTTTTTTAATTTCTACATCATCAAAAGTTGTATCCTTTACTGAATAAGTCACTTGAACCGTTTTTACTTTTTCAATGCCCTCATTCATACGTTCTAAGTTTATTTCAACATCATCATCCCAGTTAAATTCAATTAAAGAATTAATACCTTGCGGAATACTCTTAGTTGGTAAAATATATACATTTTTATCACTTAATTTCTTTGCCTGTTCAGCAGCAAGAATAATATTACTATTATTCGGTAATATGATAATATTTTCAGCATTTGTATCATCTATTTTTTCAAGTAGATCTTTTGTTGAAGGGTTCATTGTTTGACCACCTTCAATAATTTGAGTCACACCTAAATCCCTGAATATTTCTGATATTCCTGAGCCGATGGCGACAGAAATAATTTCATATTTACTTTTTTCCTTCTCAACTTTAGGTTTTGGTTTTTCTTCTCCATTAATAATATGACTATGTTGTTCACGCATATTTTCAATTTTAATTTTTACAAGTTCTCCTTCTTCAAGACCATACTCAAGTGCTATACCTGGGTTGTTCGTGTGGACATGTATTTTTATTATGTCATCACTTTGAACAAATACCATACTATCGCCAAGTTTTTCTATTTTTTTCTTAAGCCCTTCAGCATCAACTGTGCCACGTAAAATAAACTCAGTACAATAACCAAACTCTATATTCTCCGGCGCTTTAATTCTAGCTTCTGATTTTTTAGTAATGGATTCAATCTCTTCATTTAAAAGTTCTTTTCCTTTTATCGCATGGTCAAATCCAATTAAAATACACACTAAACCTTTACCACCAGCATCAACAACACCTGCTTGCTTTAAAACTTCTAACTCTTCCGGTGTCTCTTCTAATGCTTTCTTAGCAACATGAATAGCATATTCAACAGCTTCGTCAACTGTTGTATTCTTTGTAACAAATCTTTCTAACTGTTCTCCAGTTTTTCTTATAACAGTTAGAATGGTTCCTTCAACAGGTTTCATTACTGCACTATAAGCTACTTTTGAAGCTTCTGATATAGCTTCTGCAAAATCTTTAGGCGTTAGTTCATTTTTTTCTTCACAACCTTTAGCAAAACCTCTAAAAATCTGTGACAAAATAACACCAGAGTTTCCTCTTGCACCCATTAAAGAACCTTTTGAAACTTCTTTAGATAGGGTCTCAATAGTATAGTCTTTACTTGGATCAATGCTTTCAATTGCAGATTGCATCGTTAAAGACATATTTGTTCCAGTATCACCATCTGGTACTGGAAAAACATTTAAATCATTCACTAATTCAACATTCCGTTTTAATTCTTCATTACTCTGTTTAAACATTTGTTTCAACAAAGCAGTATCTATTGTTTTAAAATCCAATGTATTCCACTCCTTGCTATTTAGTCTTAACACCCTCAATGTTTAGGTTTACTTTTTTCACTTCTAGTCCTGTCTGTTTTTCTACATTAAACTTCACTTGTCCAATAATATTCTCTGCAACAACTGATATTTTTGTTCCAAACTGTATAATTACATAAAGATCAATTATTATACCATCTTCATAAGCTTTTATTTCGACACCTTTATTTAGGTGTTCGTTTTTAAGTAGTTTTACCAAACCTGAAGTTGCATTCTTAGATACCATACCAACTAAACCATAGCATTCCATAGCAGATACACCAGCCAATTTCCCGATTACATTTTCATCAATTAATATATCACCTAAGGTATTAACAATCTTAATCGTCAATTTATTTCCTCCTTCAAATTATTTTTTTGTCTACTACCATTTTATATAAAATCTTCATTTTAATCAAATTTATTTTTGTTTAAAAATCACTCAGAAAAAAATGTTGAATTTTTACTTGTTATTTTTGTTTCTCTTTGATAAAATAATACTGTTGAAAAAAAGGAGGTGCACAATGGCTAAGCATTGTGAAATTTGTGGAAAAGGAAAAATGACTGGAAATCACGTTAGTTTTTCAAATAATAGAAACAAAAGAACTTGGAAACCTAATT
>DATFJG010000049.1:0-4176 GCA_035269305.1 Clostridia bacterium | reverse complement strand
CAAAAGAAAGATGTTTTTATGGATTCACATGTTAGATTTTTTGAGATGGTAGGAGGTGTCTATCGAGAGGTAGTTTATGATAACATGCGCAATGTAGTAAAAAAATTTATTGGACATAATGAGAAAGAACTTAATGAAGATCTAATTAAACTTTCGTTGTACTATAACTTTCATATTAATGTAACCAATTGTTATAGTGGGAATGAAAAAGGCCATGTAGAGGGAAGTGTGAAAATAATAAGAAATAAAGTATTTGCAAAAACATATAAATTTAAAACAGAAGATGAGGCGAAAAAATATCTTTTCACAGAACTAGTTGATTTAAATGAAGAATCCCAAATTAAAGAAGAGATGAAACATCTTGAAAAATACAAACCAAAATTGGATTTAGCAAAAGTCACAGAACAAAAAGTTAATAAGTATAGTTTTGTAAGAGTTGAGAATAATCATTATTCAGTACCTGATTATCTAGTTGGAAAGAAGGTGACCATTAAAAATTACCATGATCATTTACGAATTTACTCTAATAATCTATTTGTCTATGAGCATAAAAAAATAGATGGTGAAAATGAAATAAGTATTGACATAATGCATTACTTAAAGACATTAAATAGAAAGCCAGGTGCCATAAAGAACTCTCACGCACTTAAAAGCATTCCTGAACTAAAAACCATCTATGATAATTATTTTACCAGTAAACCACGAAAATTCATAGAAATACTTCAACAAAATAAGAGTAAATCATTAGACGAAGTACTAATTGAACTGAAAAGTTACAACCAAAAACAAAGTGATATTTTAATTGATTCTAACGGAATAGATCCTAATGTTATTGAAATGATTTCCAAGAATCAAGTAGCTAAATATAATCAAATTATTTTATAAACATTAGGAGGCTATATGATGGAAATACATGAAATTGCAAAGGTACTGAAACTCCCATACATTAAATCAAACTACCAATTATTATTAGATGAAGCTGCACATACAAAAATGGGCCATAAAGAATTACTTCAAACATTTTTAGAAAATGAATATGAGTTAAGACTTGAAAACGGACTACGCAATAGGCTTAGGAGGGCCAAATTTCCCACTAAAAAGTACTTAACAGACTTTGACAGATCAAAGTATGATAAGAAATTTCATAGTAAATTTGATGAATTAGAGACGCTAGAATTTATTGAAAAGAAAGAGAATATAATTTTAATAGGATCACCTGGCTGTGGAAAAACACACTATGCCACAGCCCTTGGTATAAAAGCTTGCATGGAAGGACATAAAGTCTTATTCATTTCAGTACCAAATTTAATTATTGAATTAAAGGAAGCCATGAGTGAAAGTAGATTAAATCAATACAAAAGAAAGTTTGAAAAATATTCCACAGTAATTTTGGATGAAATGGGATACGTATCATTTGACAAGGCAGGAAGTGAAATTCTATTTAATCTTTTATCTAATAGAACGGACAAAGGCTCTATTATTATAACAAGTAATTTGTCCTTTGATCGATGGAATGAAATATTTAATGACCAAGTTTTAACAGGAGCAATTGTTGATAGATTAGCATACAAATCTCATATTTTAGATATTTCAAGAGATGTTAGCCATAGATTTGAAGAAACAATTTCATGGCTTAAAGCTGATAAATAAGTGGACCATTTTTTAAGCGAAACGCGGACCGATTTTTAGGTTCTTCCGCAAATTTGGTGAATTCTACTCTAAAATATGATATAATGTTCATGGGTGATAAAGAATGGGATTTGAAATAATAGAAGAATTTTATCCAGATTATTTAGAAAATATTGATATTGAAATTACTGATGAGAAAGTAGTATTATTTTTTAAAACTAAACGAATGTCATGTAAGTGTCCAATTTGCGGAGAATTGAGTAATACTTATCGAACATATTACACAAGAAAAGTTCAAGATTTGCCAATGATTGATAGACAATTATTTTTAAATCTAAAGTTAAAAAAATTTAAGTGCGAGAATAACCAATGTGAAACGAATATGTTTACTGAAGATATCAGTGATTTAGTTGCTAAAAATTCAAGAAGGACTCTGAGATTAGATAAGCTATTAACAAAAGTATCATTAATCAATAGTGCAGAAGAAGGCTCTCGAATCTGCAAATCTCAAAACATTGATGTAAGTGGTGATACACTTTTAAGATTGAGTAAAAATTGGGAAATTACTATTGAAGAAGATGAAATAATTGCAGTTGGTGTAGATGATTTTGCTCTAAAAAAAAACATAACTATGGAACAGTTATTGTAAACTTGAAAGATAACAGAGTAATAGATATTATTGAAAGCAGAGAAACTGTTGATGTTCAAAGGGCATTAGATAAATATCGAAATTTAAAAATTGTATCACGTGATAGAGGGATACAATATAGAAATCTTTCAGATAAATACATTCATATTGCTGATCGCTTTCATCTAATAAAAAATATTAGCGATAGATTTTTGGATGAGGTTAAAAAAATGCTTCCAAAGAGAGTATTAATTTCTGAAGAAGTTGATGATAATAATGAATCACAGACAATTAATAAAAAATCTGAAATGAGTGATGCACAAAAAAATAAAATTGAGTTGATTAAGTTAACAAAGAAAACTTATGAAGAAATAGGCTCACTTAGAGCAACTGCGCGAGCATTAAAACTAAATAGAAAAACTGTTAAAGCTTATATAGATACTGAGAATATTGTTGAGGATTCGAAATATAATAGTCCAAAACGCCCATGTATTCTTGACCAATATCATACTAGAATATTTGAACTGTATGACTCTGGAAAGAATATTTCCGAAGTACATAAAATATTAAACTCCGAAATAAGTAGTGGTATAAAATATTCAACATTAGGATATTATATAAGAAAATATAGAAATACTAAGAAGAAAAGTATTAAAAAAGAAAAATTTAATCGCAAATTTATAAAAAGACGAGAAATCATCAATTATATTTTTGATTGGCGTAAACCAGAAAATGAGGAAAAGGAAAATCAGATATTAGAAATTGTTAACCAAAGTCACGAGCTAATTGAGTTTTTCAAATTTTATCGACTATTTAGATATTACTTAGTAAATTTAAAGTTCAACTCATTTAAAGAACTAATCAGTGAAATTTATGAATTCAAAATGATAAATAAATTTATCGAAAATTTACATGAAGATTATGATGCAGTCATTAATAGTGCTAAATTTATTTTTAATAATAGTATAACAGAAGGCAATGTTGGTAAAATAAAGAAGATCAAGAAAGATATGTATGGGAGAGCAGGATTTGATTTATTACGAAAAAAAGTTTTATTTCAATCTTTTTTTTGATACGAATTCACCATGTTTGCGGAAGAACCCTAATAGTACCCCAATATAAGTTAGATTTCAATTGAAAAACGGTCCAATATATAAGATAATCTTCAGTAGTATATATAACTATTGGAGGTGTTAGGAGTGATTGGATTGGTTGATAAATTGGCAATTATTAAATTAAAGTTGAAAGGAGTTTCGAATCGAGAAGCCGCAAGAATATTAGGTGTAGATAGAAAAACTGTTGCCAAATATTGGAATGAATATAAAGCGTTAGAAGTTGAAATAAATAACACGAAAAACAATGAAATATTGGATATACAAGAGAAAATTTGTGAAAAACCTAAATATAATTCTGGAACTAGAAAATCACGGAAATATTCAAAAGCAATTGACGAAAAATTAGATGAAATTCTCGAAGATGAAATCGAAAAAACAAAAGAACTTGGAACACATAAACAAAAGTTGACCAATCTACAGATTTACGAGATTATCAAAGAATTAGGTTTTGACATTGGTTATACGACAATCAGTACAAAAATAAGAGAAAAAAGAAATAAAACCAAAGAATGCTTTATCAAACAAAACTATTTTTTAGGTGATCGTTTAGAGTACGATTTTGGAGAAGTTAAGTTAGTAATTGATGGATGTTTAAGAAAGTATTATCTAGCAGTTTTATCATCTCCAGCAGCAGATTTTAGGTGGGCATTTCTTTATAATAATCAAAAGAAAGATGTTTTTATGGATTCACATGTTAGATTTTTTGAGATGGTAGGAGGTGTCTATCGAGAGGTAGTTTATGATAACATGCGCAATGTAGTAAAAAAATTTATTGGACATAATGAGAAAGAACTTAATGAAGAT
>DATFJG010000048.1:0-3805 GCA_035269305.1 Clostridia bacterium | reverse complement strand
TATTATTTAATTCATCAATAGAAGCTGTCCAGATTCCTCTACCATGGGTTGCTACAACTACTTGATTATCCTGAACAAACATATCATAAATTGATACAGCAGGAATTCCATTGTCAGCATAATTCCATGTTAAACCATTATTATTAGACTCAAATAAGCCAATATCCGTTCCGGCCCAAATTGTATTAGGATCGTTAGGAAGAACAACCAGTGAATGGGTGACAACATCAGGAAATCCATTAGTACTTGATTTGCTTCCAACAAATCCGGTAATATCTTCCCATGTTTGTCCTAAATCTTCTGTTCTTAAAATTTTAGGAGCATCGGCAACCGAAAATAGGATATAGGCTGTAGAATCTTCATATGGATGAGTTGCAATACCGCTAATAAAACCATCCATACTTTCTTCGGTAAATTCGTTAACGGCACTAAAGGTTTCACCCTGATCTTCAGAAACAAATATTTTCCATCCATTCGCGCCCGACATTGCAGCTCCTGCCCATACAATATTTTTGTTCGCTAACGAAACTTCAACATTCAGTTGACTTGGTACATAGCCCTCACTTGCATAAGGATTCCAGCCTTCAGGCATTGTTATGCTGGTCCATGATGCTGCAAAATTTGTACTTTTATAAATAGATTCTGCACCAACGGCAAATAATACATCCGGGGCAGATGGATGTGAAGAGATTCTTGAAATAAATGGACCATCATTACTGGTAATACCATTTGTGGCCGAACTCCAAGTAGCACCTCCATTTAAGGTTCTGTAAAATGCATTATTGTATATACTTCCAATAATTTTATTTCCATCGGTATAATGCCACATACATTCAAAGCCATCTCCACCAAGCTGGAATAAATATTCTGAAGATGATGAAGCATTTTCTCCAGATTGAGATCTCCAGGTACCATTATCCTGCATCCCTCCAATAAATTCATTCGCTCCGGGTTTCTTGGCTGCTCCATAAAACTGAGTGGTAATATAATTATTAGGTAACTGATTAAATGTTTCACCACTGTCAAAAGAAATACCTAATCCTCCATCATTCGCATTAACAACTAAAAAACTATCCGTAGCTTCATTAATTGGAACCATTACCAGGTTATGATGGTCGGGGTGAAGGCCAGGTATTTTTGTAGTTCCCATTCCTGAATTTTGATTATAATTATTACTTCCTCCATATTGTCCGTAGGCATCTGCTACAATATAATTTGTTCCTTTCTGTAATTGAGTTGTTCCGTAGATAACACTTATTTTAGATTCAGGGAGATTATTTGCATCCCATGTACCTCCAGTTGCTAATGTTGGCCAGAAAAAATAAATTTGTTTGTATGAATGTCCTGCATCTTCTGCGATTTGTGGAGATGCTGTTTCTGAGTATTCTACAGAATTAATGAATAAGTACTCTCTTCCTTTAGTATCATCCGTTGTATCTCGTGCTTCTAAATTAAATTTTCCGTCTTCTTCCTGGTCTCGGAATGAAACCATTAATTGTCTGTTATTTGTAATGTCCCATACTTCAAATGGTACTTCAACATAATCTTCATAATAATATCCTGAAGGGGTGACCCCTGAGCCCTCTCCACCAACAGTAAACCGATGAGACATTTGACTCTTTCCGGTACCAAAACGAATTTCTATAGAAACAAAATCATTATCATCTAAATTTGTTGCTCCGTTATTTGTTCCCAACTCCATTCCTCCATCAAGAAATTCTCCACCAAAGTTAATAAAATCTAAAAAAGACGAAGTATTATCTAAAGAAATACTTTTTACGCTGGGTTCGGATTCTTCAACTGTACCTGGATCCGAAAAATCAACTTTCCATAAATCAACCCCTGCCACAAATGCAATATCTTTGTTATAGGGATGGGCTTGAATAATATTGTCATATTCACCTTGTCCACCCATATAATTTTTATTATTTCCATATTTATCTTCAAATTTCAACCATGTTTCACCAGCATTGGTTGACCGATATACGCATGATTCTGTTGAACTAATATTTATTGACGCATAAATTATATTAGGATCAACTGGGGAAACAGCTAATTCATAACGTTGTCCTGCAACAAGTTCATCAAATGAAATCGACCAGCTTTCACCGGCATCTGTTGATTTTAATATACCATAGCTATTTACCCCAGCATATAAAATATTAAAATCAGTAGGATTTGCTACTAAGTCTTCTACTCCGTTAGCATTTGTATAAACAGTATCCCATTGTAAACCGCCATCTGTTGACTTCATAATTCCTTTTTCAGTAGCAGCTATAACAATATCTTTATCGGTAGGATCTACCACTAACCGGTTTATGTAATCAAAGTAATCATTATTTATAGTCGATGCTAATTGAGTCCAACTTTCTCCTTTATTCGTAGATTTGAAAATTCCATTCCCTACAAGATAAGTTCCTCCCGGAAAACTTTCTCCTGTTCCTGCATATAAAACCTGGGTGTTTGAGGCAGCCATAGCTATCGTGTTGGCTGATAAGTTTGGAAAAACATCAGTTAAACAAGTCCAGTTATATCCACCATCTGTTGTTTTCCAGATACCTCCAGTTGCAGCACCTGCATACCATGTATTATGAGTTGGATCATCCGGATCAACAATTAATCCACGGGTTCTACCTCCTACATTAGCGGGTCCACGTTGGGTCCATTCAGTAGTGAACTTGGTTTCTTTTTTATACTTTTTGAGGAGTTCTTTTGATTTTCTTAACTCTTTTATCTTATAATTCATTGGATAAGAGTTCTCTTCTTCACCAAATCTTGTGGTTATTTCTTTAAAATAACGAGTAAATTCATCCGGTTTGTCAGCTTTAGATTCACTTTTCAACTTTTTTTGTTGAATTTCATATTCATAAAATTCACTTGGTGTAAAAAATTCACCTAATTGATTCTTGTTATCGCCAGTGAAAAATATGAAATAACTAATTATTCCACCTGCAATTGCAGTTAATAAAAGGATGTAAAATTTCTTCATGATTAAATAATTATGAGTTATTGAATATTTGAATTTTCTTTATATTCTTTAATGTTACCTGTATGTATATCAATAAGTTGATATTTAATATTGGTCCCCTCTGGTTTATCCTTAATACCATAATATCGGGTTAAAAGTAATTGTGTATTAGAATGCCATTGAACTTTCGTATTGTTAAAATTATTTTCATATATAATTGAATCAGCACTTTTATCGTAAATGATAAAATGAATATCTGTTACAGGGTTCGCTGAATGAATTTCTGTTTCCGATAAAAAAAGGATATAATTACCTTTATTATTAGGAATTGACTGAATAGAATCATTATCAGTAAAATAATTGTTAATCGGTTTTTTTACAAAATCCTCTTTATTTTGACTTTGATTTTCTTTTTTTATTTGTTTATTCGAATTGCATGCTGTAAATAAACTAATGAAAATAATAAAGAACAGTCCATAAAAATATTTATTCATTATATTAATGTTTTAAATTATAGTTGTGTTAAATAAATCGTATAAAATTAATCTTTTTTGATTATAAAGCAAATATTTGAATCGCAGTATGAAAAAAAATATCTGTTTGTCCTATATATCGATAAACAATAAATTATAAAAACGTTGTTTTATTTATGATTATGTAAAAAAGTAGAGATATTTTTTTCGAAAAATTTACGCCTTATTATTTTGCATTTCACAATTTTGTTTAAGCATAATATATTACCTTTGTAGACTAATCAAAAATTTAAATAAATACATTAAATAATGGCTTTACTTACAAATATTTTAACCAGGTTTTTGGGAAATAAATCAGAAAGAG
>DATFJG010000047.1:0-3517 GCA_035269305.1 Clostridia bacterium | reverse complement strand
ATATATCACTGGGGTAAACTTTATAACCATTTAGTTTTTTGTTTAAAACGTTTCCTGATAGAAAGATAATTGTATTCATTAGTGTAAAGAAAAGATATTTCCATCGGTTTTCGTATATTTTCATCAAATCACCCACTCTATAGTTACTATCGGTTATTTTACTCATGACATTAATGTTTTTTTAATCAAATTCTAATTTTACTTTAAATGTACTCTAAACTACTAGGCGTATACTAAAGCCATAGTAGAGAAGAGGAGGAACATTATGACAATTAATTTAGAAACAATTGATGCGTTAAGAGACAGAACACAGGTGAGTTATAGTAAAGCAAAGGAAGCTTTAGAAGCAAGTAACGGCGATTTAGTTGAAGCAATTATTTACCTAGAGGAAAAAGGGTACACTTCAACTAAAAACTCAAAGGAGAAAAAAGGTGCCTTCAAAAAAAATACAAAATCATTTTTCAAAAAAATGAATAGCATTAACTTTGATCTTCTTAAAAAAGGAAAAACTTCTTTAAGATTACCATTACCTATTTTCCTTTTAGCATTATTATTTGCTTTCCCAATAGTAGTTATTGGATTGTTTATTGCAGTGGCCTTAGGTTACAAAATTGAGTTTACAAAAGACGGCAAAAAAATTAAAGAGATCAATGATTCATTAGACAACATCTCAAACACTATGCAGTCTACATTTAAAAAGGAGGACTAACAATGGAAATCACTATTGAAATGATTGATGAATTAATCGAAAGAACAGGTGTGAGTTATTCTCAAGCCAAAAAAGCTTTATTGGAAACAGAAGGCGACTTATTAAAAGCCATACTTCTTATTGAAAATGGTTCAACAGATGAAAATAAAACTGAAGAGGAAACATATTCTCAGGCATCAGAGGAGTCTTCAAAGGAAAGTTCTAGTAACCAATCTGAACCATCTGATCTTCAAAAGAACATCAGTGAGTTTATGAAACTTTCCATTGGTATATCTAAGGGCCATAAAAAAGTAATGAACTTACCCCTATGGTTAGCAATTCTTTTTGCTATTCTTGCCAGTGAGATGGTTGTTCCAATTTTCATCGTTGGTTTACTTCTATCATTATTTGGTAAATTCCAATTTAAGATTACGAAATAACATCTCTTCTTTGAGATGTTATTTTCTTTTCATAAGAAAGTAAGATATAATGGTAAAAGGAGGGGATATAAATGGATAAAAAAATTCTAATTGTTGAAGATGAAGAAAAAATTTCAAGGTTTCTCGAACTAGAACTAAACCATGAAGGTTATACAGTAGAACAAGCCTTTGATGGAAAAAAAGCACTAGATCTTTTGGAAAATAATACATATGATTTAGTCATTCTTGATGTCATGCTACCTAAGCTTAATGGTATGGCTGTTCTCAGACGTTTAAGAAAGTTTTCTAGTGTACCTGTTATTATGTTAACAGCTAAAGATGATACCATGGATAAGGTCATGGGTCTCGATTCAGGGGCAGATGATTATTTAACAAAACCCTTTGAAATCGAAGAATTACTGGCACGTATTCGTGTATGTCTTAAACGATTAAAGAAAAAAGAAGTGAAAAAAAATAATTGTTTAAACTTTAATCAGTTAGAAATTAATACAGATATGATGACCGTTAGCTATGGTGATGAAGCAATTGACTTAACGAAAAAAGAGTACGAGTTATTAAAATTTTTAGTTGAAAATAAGAGAATTGTCCTTTCAAGAGATTTAATTTTGAATAAAGTATGGGGATACGATTATTATGGGGATACTAATATCGTTGATGTTTATATTCGATATTTAAGAAGTAAAATTGATGAACCCTTTAATCAAAAAATCATTCATACTGTTAGAGGGGTAGGTTATATTTTAAAAGATGAATAAACTTTTTAAGCTATTGATTTTACCATTTCAAGGGATATATTTTTTAATTGTCTTACCATTTAAAGTCATGCATTTTGTTATATCAACAATTATAGATGGCTTAGTTTTTGTATGGAATAAATTTCTATCCCTTTTTAAGTTTTCATTAGCTTTTAAAATTTCTGTTTATTATTTTTTAACCATGGCCCTGGCCTTTTTCTTGATTACTAGCACTGTTATTTTTAGTTATAAAGTCTATCTAGAGGAATTTATCCCTCGATGGATGATAGAGGATTCTCAAAGAATCAATAGTTACCTAGAGGCCAATCCAGAAATAAATCCAAAGGAATTAATCGGTTATTTTTCTGATGAGAATGCCATTACTATAAGACAAAATAATCAAAATATACTAACCCATCAACCAAAGGAAATGATGGAAACTTCAGAGGATTTACTACAATACGATCCCTTAGGTCTAGAAACCATTGCAACACCTATGACCTATACTAAGAACAATTATTCCATTGAAGTGATGCCATATATTAATAACTACCAAGCCATTGCTATGATTCTAATCATTGCTTTCTCAGTGGTTTCATTTTTAATTCTAGTCATTATTACCTTACTTGGTAATAAAGTGAATCGCCATATGTTTCAGCCCATTAGAAATATGACGGATTCAGCTAAAAAAATATCTGGTAATAATCTTAACCAACGAATAGATGTCGCCAACTCATATGACGAACTAAAAGAACTTGGAGAAACTTTTAATCAAATGATGAACCGTATTGAATCATCTTATAGAAAACAAAAACAATTCGTTAATGATGCTTCCCACGAATTAAGAACGCCTATTGCAGTTATTCAAGGGTATTCTAATCTGCTTTCAAGATGGGGGAAAGACGACGAAAAAATTCTATTGGAATCAATTGATGCCATTAAAGATGAATCTGAACACATGAAAAGTTTGGTTAATTCATTGTTATTTTTGGCCCGAGCAGATAAAAATGAAACAAAACTCGATCGGAGCACATTCTTAATTAATGATTTATTAGAAGAACTCATTAAAGAAAATCGATTAATTGATTCTTCTCATATTTTCAGTAAATCTATTGAAGGCAACTTATTAATGAATGCGGACCGGAAACTGATCAAACAAGCCTTAAGAATATTCATTCAAAACAGTATAAAGTTCACCCCTGAAGGGGGTAAGATTACATTAAAAGCTTTCAGTGATGAGAATGATATTGTTATTGATATTTGTGATACAGGTATCGGTATTCCTAAAAAAGATCTCGGTAATATTTTTGACCGTTTCTATAGAGCTGATGAATCCAGAACAAAAAATAAAGGTGGCACCGGCTTAGGATTATCCATTGCTAAATGGATTATCAGTGCCCACGAAGGTAGAATACTCATCCGTTCAACAGTAGATATTGGTACAGATATTCGATTAATTTTACCTTATAAATCCAGTCAAAGTAAAGCAAAAGAAAAAAGCTCAAAGGCAGATGATCAATAGGCCTAAGAGCTTTTTTATTTTACGCATTAATGGATTCAATTAACTTAAGTAATGCTTCTTCAACACTTTCTTTTTCTTCTCCAGTGACTTCTATAAAAATTTCATCACCTTTTTTTAACCCCATACCCATAAT
>DATFJG010000046.1:0-22170 GCA_035269305.1 Clostridia bacterium | reverse complement strand
GCTGCTTTAGTAATATCTTTTATTTCATCTTCTGTAGCAACATTACCCATGATTGGAAAAACTTGTCCTGTTAAAGTCATTCGAACACCTTTTTCATGGTCCCCTTCTAAGCGGTCCCCATCATTATCATAATAAGCATTGTACCAAGCATATCCTTCTTTATTTTTAATCCATTCATTTTCACGAATATGATTAACAATCCATTGCCCTTTACGTTCTAAATCCTTTATCAAATCATCTAATAAGACTTCTTCTTTTTCACCAGATACTTTGTTGGCAACTGATTCAAAATATTTATTTAAATGCAAATTTTTCTGTTTTACTTCTGAATAATCCACTGGTGTATTAACTGTGTCTAATAAAATCAAGATTTCTTTAGCCAACTCTACATTATCCATTGATAACTCTTTTTTCATATGTTTTAGTAGTTCAGCTAATTCAAGCATATTGCTGCCGTATAGTGCTGTAAAAGGAACGCTTTCTCCTTTATCTTCAGCCATATCGAGCCCATCATTCCAGTCGCCACCTTCTAATTTAAGATTATTGTGTTCCCCTACATTAAAGAATACAGACAGGTGTTGAACTAAAATATGTTCTAACAAAGTTCCTTGGTAAACATTATTTTCTTCATCTAATAATTGATTCCCAACTTCTATCGACCAGTTTTCATCAATTTTGTTTGAACGATGAATCAATGGGTCTCTAAAGTAACTCTGCTGTTCTAATAAAAAGTCTAAATCCCCACTACGATTAATATATAGCTTTGTTGTTAAGAATGGCCATGCCCCATGATCCATCCATACACGGCTAATACCGTTTCTATCTGCTATGAATTCTCCTGGTTTAGAGCCAATTATCGTTGCATTACTACCATCAATTCTTACACCAGCAAAACTATTAAACAACATGTCCCTAACGGGTTCTGGATCCATTAATAATAATGCCAATGCATCCTGCCATAAATCTCTCCAACCTCTACCACCTCTACCATAATCATGGTGCGGTAAGAATGAATTTCCAAATAATCTTCTTAAAGTTGGCTGAATAGTTACCCATTTCATCCACTGATCAAAAACATTATCATTTGATTTAAACGTTACTTTATCTATAAGATTTTCCCAATATTTATTATTCGCCTTTAAATATTGCTCAAAGGCTTTCACACTACAATACTGGTCTGCAAAATCTTTTTCTTCTAATTTTTCAGAAGAAATAATGGCTAACACAAAAGATTTTTCATCTCCTGGTTCTAATATGAATTTTTCAAATTTCAAAGCCCCAACAGCCTCATATCCTTCTATTATTTTACCAGCTTCCACGTAATTATCTTTATCTTCTAAGATTGCTTCTGGCCAAGTCAAAGAACCACCTTCACCAATGAAGTCTTCATAGACTGGATAAAATCCGATTGGACTTTTACCTTCGTCGCATCTACCTAATACTTTGTAAGAAACATTATTGATCCGATGACCTCTTTCATCAAATGATAACGTTGGTGTTAAATCAATACCATCCTTTTCTGTCATGATTACATTCAAAAGAGAAGTTACGTGTCTATGATCTCTCAAGTTATCCGCTGATCTTCCATACAATGGAATAGCAGAAGTCGCTTTAATTTCTTTTTTTTCTTTTCCTGTATTCTTAATTGTTACTTTCATTAATTCTACTTGATCATCTGATACTGGTACAAAATTCGTGATTTCTGACTGAATACCAAGGCTTTTGTTTTCCCGTGTCATTTGATGATAAAGCATTCCCGCTTCTAATCTACTCGTTTCCTTACCATTAAATTTTTCTGTTTCTTGTTTTGCAGAATAGCCTGTAGCTGACCATACTTCTTCATCATCAATAAGCAACCAGAAATTTCTAGATGCCTTATTATTATGCAAGTCAATTGCAGATACTGGTTCTGTTACAAAGGAATTCTGACTTGTATTTATATCTCCATGTAATGTTGGTGTAATTGAAGACATCATTCCCGCTTCATTTACCAAGGGAAAATATAAATAGTTACTCATTGTTGGATTTTCTAGGACAAAAGTCCCTTTCTTATCAATAAATTTCCAACCATTTTGATACATTTTTATCCTCCTACTTTCTATAGATCAAATCCATTGTTTTCTATAACTTTTTTATACCAATGGGCACTTTTCTTTAAAGTTCGTTCTTTAGTCGTATAATCTACATAGATAATTCCAAATCTTTTTGAATAACCAAAAGCCCATTCAAAATTATCCATTAAAGACCATACATAATATCTTTCTAAGTTCACCCCATCTTTAATGGCATTGTACGCTGCTTTAAAATGGCCTTTTAAATAATTAACTCTATCTCTATCATTTACTTCTCCATTTACAATTTCATCATTAAAAGCTGCGCCATTTTCAGTAATATATAAGGGTAACTTTGTATAATTTTCAGAAATATTAACGAGCAAATCATACAATCCTTCAGGATAAATCTCCCAGTTCATGGCTGTATAATCACTAGTATCAGGTTTAATTGTTTTGATTCCAAAGAAATCAGCAGATTCATCTTTTTCTACTAAACCTCTTGAATAATAATTAATACCTAGAAAATCTATTGATTCTTTAATAATTTCCATATCTTCTTTTAAATAATCTATATGACCATATTTTTCTTCGTATATTTTAAGGAGTTTTTTGGGATACTTCCCCTTAAAGATCGGATCTAGAAACCAACCATTATAATAGGCTTCATAAAGCTCTGCTGCTTCTTGGTCATCCTTTGAAGTCGTTAAAGGATAGGCTGTTGTAAGGTTTAGAGTTAATCCAATATCACCTGAAATGCTCATTTCTCTAAACTTTTGAACAACTAAGCCATGTGAAACCAGTAAATTATGAGCAACCTTAAGAGCCGTTTCATGATCTTTTATACCTGGTGCATGATCACCACTAGAATTACCATGAAAAGCCACAACGAATGGTTCATTATGGGTTATCCAAGTATTGACTTTATCTCCAAAAGCATTGAAAACTACTTCTGCATAATTGACAAAAGCTTCAACTGTTAATCTGTTTTCCCAACCCCCTTGATCTTGTAATGCTTGGGGTAAATCCCAGTGATATAAAGTGATGGCAGGTTCTATACCTGCCGCCACTAATGAATCGATTAAGTTATCATAAAATTCTAAGCCTCTTTCATTAATTTCTCCAGTTCCTTTAGGAAAAATCCTTGGCCAAGCAATAGAAAACCTATAGGTTTCAAGACCCATTGCTTTCATTAGTTCTATATCCTCTTCATATTTATTGTAATGATCACAAGCTTCATCACCAGTATCATTGTTTAGTACATTATTTTTCGTATGGCTAAAGGTATCCCAAATAGACAATCCTCTACCGTCTTTATTATAAGCACCTTCTATTTGATAGGCAGCTGTCGCTGCTCCCCATTTAAAATCTTTATTAAACTGTATTTCCATAGAAACTCCTTTATTTATTCTTTTACACCACCAAGTGCTACACCAGCTATAATAAACTTAGAAAAAACAAGATACACTAAGAAAAGCGGTAATATACTCATAGCAATCCCTAAATAAATACTACCGTATTCCGTTTGATAAATATCCGCTTTTAGTAATTGAACCATCATTGGTAATGTATACTTACTCTCCGTATTAATAAGCATTAACGGCATTATTAAATTATTCCACGAACCAACAAATGTAAAAATCCCCATTGTTGCTAAACCAGGTTTCATTAATGGTAAGGCAATTTTATGAAATATACCTATTTCGCTTGCACCATCAATACGAGCTGCTTGAACTAGTTCTACTGGAAAGCTTGACATTAAATATTGTCTTAAAAAGAACACTGTTACTGGAGAAGCCATTCCTGGAATAATTAACGGGATAAAACTATCTGTTAAACCAACATTTAGCATCATCCGATAAAAACCAATAAGACTGAGTTGTGCTGGAATCATTAAAACAAACGCTATCACTGCATAGATTAATTTTTTACCTTTAAACTCATAAATAATTAAGCCATAAGCTGTTAAAGCTGAAAAATAAAGTACCATGAATGTAGCTGCTGTTGATATAAATAAACTGTTAGAAAATCCTTGAATAAAACTAAAGCCTTGCCCTGTTAATATTTCAAAGTTTTCTGCTAGAAAATCACTCGGTATTATTGAAAAGCCTTGTTGAATTTGAGCAGTTGATCGTGTTGCATTAACAGCCAAAATCCAGAAAGGTATTATACTTAGAATAAATAAGAAGACACTAAAAACATACTTTGGAATCTTACTTAATTTTCTTTTTTTATCCATTTATCTCCCCACCTTTGATTTGCTTCTGTTCATTACCTTATAGATTACACCACTAATTGCCATTATAACTAAAAGTATTACAACTGAAGCTGTAGCTGACATATAGAAGTTTCTATTACCTGTGAAGGCTTGATTATATATATAAACCATACTCGTTGTAATAGCATTATCAGGCGCTCCAAATCCATCAGTTAATAAATAAGGAATATCAAACATCTGCATACCGCCAACTAGTGAAGTAATGAGTATATACAAAGTTATAGGTTTTAATAATGGTAATGTAATATTTGTAAAAATTTTCCAATCTGAAGCACCATCAATTTTAGCCGCTTCAAAAAGGGAAGGATTAATACCCATAATTCCAGCACAAAGTATAATAAAAGTTGAACCATACCATCGCCAAAATTGAATAAATGCTACAATCAATCGTGTACCAGTCTTGCTTCGGAAAAATTCGAAAGGTTCTTGAATTACATCAAAATATAATAATAATTGATTGATCGGCCCTACTGGATAACCAAACAATGTTCTAAATAGTATTGCTAAAGATGCTGCTGTAATAATATTTGGCAAGTAGAAGACAGCTTTAAAAATCCCTTCTCCTTTTAATCTGTTGGCATGGTCTGTAAACCATTTAGCTAACATTAACGAAATCCCTAATTGTGGGATAAAATTAATCGTCCAAATTAACCAGGTGTTTTTAAAAGCTCTGATAAAATGTTCGTTTTGTAGTATATTTATGTAATTTTTAAAACCAACAAAATTTAATTCAGTTTCCCAACCTGCTAAATCAGTAAAACTTAAAGTTATTGTATAAACAATTGGGTATAATTGAAAAAGTAAAAAAGCAACAATGAATGGTGCAACAAACATCTGTCCATATTTACCATAATCAGCAATGCCACCACTACTCACATTTTTATTTTTGTTTCTATTTTTAAATCTCGATAATAGTTTCATCATATCCTCTCTTTAAAAATATAATTATAATTGAAGGAAATCTTATAAGATTTCCTTCAATAAATTGGTTTTTACTGTTCTAAATTTGGGAAAGAGTTTTTCACATTAGATCTAAAATCTTCTAAAGCTTCTTCTTTACTCTTTTCTCCTTTAGTATAAGCAACTAATTGTTCTTCAAATAAATCTTCAATATCTAAATCACTACCAGTCATAGTTGACGCATCAATATTTTTTGCCATTTCTGCAAATAAAGCATAATGGTTTTGGCCATCTAAAAATGGTTCTGAAAAATCATCTTTAATTTCATTAACTACAGCAGTGTTTGATAATAAATCGCCACTGTCTTTTGCGTATTGTGTTAAGAATTCTTCGTTCATTGTTAAGTAGTGAATTAAATCATAAGCAGCAGACTCCATTTCAGTACCTTCTCGAACGGTTAACCAAGTACCACCCCAGAAATATGGTGAAGGTCCTTGAACCATTCCCCAGTCACCAAAAGTTGTTTCTCCTGTATCAGCATTTTCTGAGTTAGGCTTTAAAACAAAGTGTAATCCCCATGTTGGTAAGAAGTAACCGAAAGTACTATCACTTGACATACCTGAAAACCATGTTTCTGTCCATTGTTGTGCATCTAAAGTTAACTCATCTTCATTAAATTTCTTACCGATTTCCATTAACTCTTCAACTTTTGGATCAATAATGAACTTACCCTCTTCAACCCAAGCATCTTCTCTTGCAGATAAGAATACACGAGTGAAATCACCTAAACTACTAACAATTTTAGTTTCGCCATTTGATTTTTCTTTAATTTCTTTTCCTGTTTCATAGAATTTATCAAAATCAGAAATTAAAGCTTGAACTTCTGCTGGTTCGCTAACACCTAAATATTCTTGAGCTAAACTTCTTCTGTAGAAGTAAGCACCAGGAGTTGCTTGCCAACTTAAACCTTTTAATTCTCCTTCAGGTGAAGTTGCAACTTCCATTACATATTCCATCGTATCGATTTCATCAGGATTAATACCAATTTCAGTTAAGTCCTTTGTAAATTCAGAATCAACATATTTTTTAGCGTAACCTGCTTCTACAGCAAATACATCTGGTGCAGATTTTCCTGAACCTAATGCAGGATCAAGTTTTGCTTGATAGTTTTCATTTGGAACAACAACTACATCAACTTCATAGTCAAGATCATTATTTGCAACATAGTAGTTTTCAATAATTCCCTTTAATTCATCAGTAAATGTCCATACAACTAATGTATCTCCTTCATTTGCGCTTGCTTCTTTTACTGTAACTTCTTCAGAAGCGTTTTCCTCAGCTTGTTCTTCAGCTGGTTCCGTATTGCTACAACCAACCACAGAGAATAATAACACAAACACTAACATAAAACTTAATACTTTTTTCATAGTCCCCTCCTATTAATTCTTAATAACATTATATTTCTCTTGGACATTTTATCCAAGGTTTAAACAGCAAAAGCTGTTATATTCATTTCGGGAGCGGTCCCAATTGTTTCAAAAAAACAACTTAGTTGTTCTTTTTTGTTGAGCCGCCAATAATTAATTCACAGGCAAATATTTTGGACTTTCCTTTTTCGTTATTGATAATCATATTATAAAGGCCATTTACACCATAGGATGCCATTTCATCATTTGGCTGACGCATTGTTGTTATCCTAGGAATATCATTTGCCGTTTGAAAACTTCCTTGAAAATCATCGAATCCAACAACAGAGAAATCCTTTGGCACATCATATCCTAGGTCAATTAGCCCATCAATTAAACCAATTGCCGCGATATCATTAAAGCATACAATTGCAGTAATATCATTTTTGATTGCCGATTGACTTACTTCTTTAGCTATATCTGTTGCATCTCCTTGAGTAAACCCAATAGAGAAAAACTCTTGAGATGGTATTTCGTGATCAATTAAAGCTTGTTGATAACCCATAAATCTTTCAGAAAACTCAATTCTTTGAGATTGAGACGTCACATACATAATATTTTTATGACCTAATTCAATCAAATACTCGACGATGGTATAAGATGCTTCAAAGTTATTAATATCAATCATCATACCGCCTTCATAGGTTAAGTTAGTTCCAATACCTACAAATTTTTCGCCATCTTTATGAAGTATCCTTAATTCTTCTTTAGAGATTACTTCTTCTCCTAAGAATATATAACCATCAACAGTTTTATTCAATTGTTCTAAGTAATTCACTTTTTGAGGCGTATGTTTATTAGTTGTACAGTATAAAGCACCATAATGTAATTGATTAGTAAAGATCTTATCTATTTTCCGAACATATTCAGAATAGAACACATCAGATAAATCATTTACTAATACTCCTATTGTATTGGTTCGCTTTAAACCTAATTTTCGTGCGGCAGAATTCGGTTTATAGTTTAACTCTTTAATAACTGTCAAAACCTTTTCCCGCTTCGAACTTGAAACACCAGGTTTATCATTAATCACCCTGGATACTGTACTTTTAGATACATTTGCCGCTTTTGCAATGTCATATATATTTGGCATTTCGTCACTTCTCCTTGATATAAATTAATATTAACACAAACTGGGAGCGGTTTCAAGTATTTTTTATTTTTTTATTTTTCAATGAATAAGCTTTCGTATGGACTAACTTTCTTAAGGTTATTAGAGTAAGAAAATTGCCATGCTTCTTCAAACTCTATCATATATTCTTCATCTTTTATATTTATTATAAATAAGTAATCTTTGTTTTTTGTTGTCACTTCCACATATATTAAATCATTGAGTTTAATATTTTTAATTTTGCTATATCTAAAAATAAAAGTTAGCTCATATAATGCCATGTGGTCATTGCTGTAAGCACTTATAGAATCAGATGTAAAGATCAAACTACCAAAAATTAAGTTTACAAATAGTAAAGTTTTTCTTTGGTCCCATGTCATTTTTTGATTATCGTCTCTTAATATAAGTACATCTGGATCATTTACAAAAACACGATGGTTCATATGACGTCTTGCAATGTTAGTCTCTATTGAATTAAATGTAGAAACCCGTTCTTTAAAGTTTAACCACTTCATTAATGTATCTTCCCATTTTATACCAACATCTGAACTGGTACGAGAAAATTCAAATAAACCATAAACTGAAGCAAGTGGTACACCGCAAGCAATAATATGCGCGCCATTGGTGATTTCTTTTAAGAAAACCATTGCTTCGCGCATAATTTTTCCTCGAGTCTTGTGATTAGATTTAATATGAATAACTGCAAACAAGAAATCTAACTTTAATAAGTCATATCCCCATTCATTGATAATTGTATGAAATACAACTCTTAAGTATTCTCTTACTTCTGGTACTAGAATATTTAAGCCGTAGTAATAACCACTCCAACCAGGATTATAACCAATTTTAAGCGGCTTCCCTTTCTTGTCTTTAATGAGCCACTTTTTATGATTTCTAAAAACATTAGAATTTCTTTCACATATAAAGGGGGCTAACCATAAACCAGCTTTATAATTTGCTTTATGGATTTTATTAGCAATTAAAGCCATTCCATTAGGAAAGTCTTTATCAACTTCTAACCAATCTCCAATATATTTTTGATAACCATCATCAATTTGAAAATAGTCTAGATCAATGCCCTTTTGAGAGTATTCTTCTAGATTTTTAAGGATTATTATTTCATTGATATCTGTGTAGTATTGATACCAACTTGTCCAACCATAGTATTTTCTTATTTCCAATTGGCTGTCATAATTCAGTTCATCAAAATAAGTTGCAACGACACTTTCATCAGAACCTATAACGTCGTAGAAATTAAAAAGTTCATATGTCTTTTCAGTAATAATCAGTTCATCAACATCTAAGACCAAACGAATAACATTTTTCTCTAAATCAAACTCAATAAAATGATACGCATTTTCTTCATTCAAAGACCCAATAACTCTACAATAGTTTTGTTTTTTTAAGTAAGTATAGGTCCAACTGTGCAGATAATTATAATCGGCTAATTCATAATCCCCATACTTTCCTTGAAGTTTATTAAATATTCTCGAAACCTTGGAATCATGAGAATTTACTGAAACGGTTCTAGACGTTGACCAAGTTTGAAAGCCATTAAGTAATACTTTCTCATCAGAATATCTATAGGGAATTTCTAATATAGCAGACTTTAGTACGAATGTATTTTCTATATTTAAAATTACTCTGTAATGATTATCTGATAGTATTTTTTCTAGTGAATGATCCTCATTACCATTAATCTTTACAGTTAAATCACTTTTTTGCATATAGGACCACCATTTCGATCATAAGTTTCATTTCATCCATTAGCCTTTCTTTTCGATCACTTTTTACAATTCGATTTCTGATAAGTGCTTTTTGTGATAATGCTAATAATGAATGACCTATTGTTTTTATGAAAAGATCTATATCTTTTATTTTTTTAATACTCTGATCATGTAGACCCTCTTTATATACAGTATGAACATAAGGATCTATTCTCAATATTTCATCTTCATAAGTTTCTAGCATATCAGTAGAAACACTATTATTAACTATATAATTGTCAAATCCATCTAAGAAAAAAACAAAAGCCTTCTCCTTAGTGAATATTTTATAAAATAAGTTTAACAGTTTTTCAAGTTTATCAATTGCTAAAATTTCTTCAGCAATAATCTTTTCTACTGCTGTTTCATACTTACTGTTTATCTCAGACCATGCTTCAACACCTGTTTCAATGACTAAATTAGTTTTATTATCAAAATATCTATACAGTGTGGCTACTCCTACTTCAGACGTTTTAGCAATATCCGTCATATTTGTTTGATCAATGCCCATTTCGCTAAATACCCTCAAAGCTATACTTGATATTTCCTTTTTTTTAATACGTTTTCTCTCATTAATTATCATCTTATTCTTATCATTAAGATTCATTTTTGCCTCCTATGATTATATGCATAGTATAGTTCTCATCAGCCTTTAATTGATAAGGTTCATGCAAATGTGCTACACCAGGAAAATCACCACCGACTCCTTTTTGTTGACTATCTATATTTACAGTAATAAAATCTCTTATAGGTAAATCATGAATATGATTCGCTTCTTGTAAATCCTCTTGACTATAAGGCCATGCACTTAATCCAAATCCTTTTGTTGATAAATCCCTAAAGACAAGAATTTCTTCTCCCTTGGTAAATTCGAAATATCTTATATCACTTCTATATGCATTTTCCTGCGGACGCATGTAAGCATGAGGATATTTTTCTATTGAAGATTCATAGATACCAATTTTTGAACCGCTTTTCCGGTCACAATAATTCTCTTCTGGACCGCGACCATACCATCTATAGGTTGATAAATGATTTTTTAACTTAAACTGATATCCAAAGCGCACCAACTCTTTTTTCGCATAAGCTTCCATTTTTATTTCAATACCTGCTTTAGAATGGACGGTATATTTAATCTTATAATTCTTAAAACCATAAACCTTCAAGTTAAATTGAATAACTACTCGATCCTTAAAGATACTATACGAAAAATTTGCTACCTTATAATTTTCACTTGCTTTTCGCCACTTGTTTCCCATTAAAACTTTTTCGAGACTTGGTTTAAAATTTACATAGCCATAGTCATTATCGGTATATGCACGCCAAAAATTAAGACTAGATTCATTATACAACATATTCCCATATCCAAAATCTATTGATTTGATTTGTGCTGTCTGACGGTTTACTATCACTTCATAGTTAGAAGTTTTACATTTAATGAATCCATTATTTTCAATACATTGAATTCTTTCTTCAACTATTTGAATCTTCTTTGCTTCCTTATTTTTATAATGAAACTGCTCAAAAGCTATTTCATAATCTTTTTTTGCCCAAGGTTTATCTTCCTTAAGTCTAAATGAAAACTCTATGATTATTTCTTCATTATCTCTAAATGAAATATTATCTAAAGACAATTGAAACACTTTAGATTCTTTTGCACTAATCGATTCACAATCAATCTTTTCAGTCTTTAGTACTTTTCCATTAATAAGAATAACATAATAAATATCCAAAAAATCTAATGATATAAAATCATATTTATTAGTTACTTCAAATATTAATCCCTCTAAGTCGAGGGCTTTTACGCCTATATTCTGGTAGACTTTTTTTACTTCTGCTAATGAAGGATGTGGATTTCTTTCAGAATCAACAATACCATTCGCACAAAAATATCGGTGACTAATGGTTTCTCCAAAATCTCCACCATAAAGAAACTTTTTCTCACCATTTTCTATCTTTATTAAAGATTGATCCACAAAATCCCATATAAAACCACCGGCCATCTTTTCATACTTTTCAAAGACATCCATATACTCTTGGAAATTGCCTAATGAGTTTTCCATTGCATGAGCATATTCGCAAACAATAACTGGTTTATCTTTCATCCACTCAGGTTTAATTGGTTTATGGTCAGCTGCTAACTTATTCATAATATTATCAAATAAACTTATCTTCACTTCCTGATTCTTTCCAATCTTTTCTAACAACTCTATTGTTGGATACATTCTTGAAAGAACATCAGATACACTTAAATCATAATCGCCTTCATAATGAAATGGTCTTGTATTATCTATTCTCATAGCAGCTTTCTTCATGTGCATAAAATTTTCTCCATAACCAGCTTCATTTCCTAAAGACCACATAAATATGCAAGCATGATTTCTATCTCTTAACACCATTCGTTCCATTCGGTCAATAACAGCTTTTTTCCAAACTGGGTTGCTTCCTGGAATGTTTTTATTACGAACGCCATGACTTTCTACGTCTGCTTCATCCATTACGTAAAAACCCATTTCATCACATAGCGCATAAAATCTTAAGTCATTTGGGTAATGACTTGCGCGAATTGCATTTATATTATTCCTTTTCATTATAGTAAGATCTTGAACATAACGTTCATCTGGGACATGCCATCCCTCATATGGATCAAAATCATGGCGATTCACACCTTTTAAAAGGATTGGTCTTCCGTTAATTACTAGTTTAGAATCTACTATTTCCGTTTGTCTAAAACCGTAGCGAAAGTGTTTCACTTGAATTACATCACCTGTGACTTCTTTTAACTCTATCAATACATCATACAAATTGGGTGTTTCAGCACTCCATTTTTTTGGTTTATTAATCCACTCCTGAAAAAATATATCTGTTATACGCTCTTGAGAAACTTTAATTTCCTGAGAGAATAATAGTTCCTCTTCTATTTCATCTTTTATTGATACCTTTACTAATAGATTCTTTGAAATGTTAGAAGAAATCTCTAAATCCATTTCATAACAGGCATTTTTATATATTTTATCAAATTTGCATCTAGCAAAATAATCTTTAATGTAAGTGCCTGGTTCACTATAAATATAAACCGATCTAAAAATACCGCTTAAGAACCACATATCTTGATCTTCTAAGTATGTCCCATCTGAATATCGATATACTTCAACCGTTATTTGATTTTTGCCAGCATCTAGAAGTTCTGTTATTCTAAATTCTGATGGTGTCATAGATCCTTGAGAATATCCAACTTTCTTACCATTTAAGTATAAATTAAAAGCTGATTTAACACCTTCAAAATGTAAAAAATAATTTCTATTCTTATCATAAGATGGTATTTGAAAGTTTCTTCTATAAATACCAATCTCATTTAGATTTTCTCTTATTGAAGGGATCATTCTTCTACTTGTTTCAATGGCAGGTGGAAATGCAAAAGCTAAGTAATAGGGTTTTGAATAACCTTTTAATTGCCATAAACTCGGCACTTGTATTTCATTCCACTGAGTATCATCAAAATCCACATCATAAAAATTTTTAGGCAAATTATTCATTCCCATTTGATGATAAAATTTCCAGGTACCATTTAACATAGCTTTATATGGCGATTGATTATTATTTTTTAAAGCATCTTCCTTCGAATCATAACCTAAAGAAATCGCGTGTCCTTCTTCTTTATTCTCTTTGATATACTCAGGATTTGTAAAAATATCTTGATTAATCATTTGATTTTCCCCTTTTTAAAAATTCCATTTCACCAACGACTGTTTTATAGACTTCTTCCGTTAACTCATAGTAAAAAAGTGGTAATAATGAGAAAACAGTAAATATGCCCGTATAGACTGTAAACAATCGATGGATTGATTCTAAGGTAGATAAACTCTGACTCTGATTGGCCACATAACCAATAATAGCTAAAGCATATGCTCCTAAGCTACCACCAACAGCTGAGGCTAGTTTCGTCTTAAATATATTTGTAGAAAATACCATGCCCTCTGCTCTATTCCCAGTTTTATACTCACCATACTCAACGCAATCAACTACCATTGAATTCAAAGCGATATTGTTTATTCCAAAAAAGAATGCCCCAATACTTGCCCATATGAACAAAGGTACGAGTGAGACATAACCTGTAAAGAACATGCCTATTGACGATAAAGAGTAAAATAATGCACCAATTATAGCAGCTTTTCTTTTACCAATTCTCTTAGAAACTATTGGAGAGACAATAGACCCAACAACAGTTATGATTAGATAGATACCACTAAAAACTGGAATCATAGATTCTTTCCCAAAGTTATACTTTAAGTAATAAAAAGCAAAACTAAATCTTAGATAATTCATTGTTTCAAGAACAAACAATGAATAAAGAGCCATTCTTAGTGGTTTATTTACTTTAAATAAGATCCAAACATCTTTAATCGTTTGCTTCTTGTCTCTTTTCACGTGAATTCTTTCCTTGACGTTTAGAAATGTAATCATCGTAAAACACACAGCAATGATAGAATAAATAATAGCAACAATTGTCCAATCACCCAAAAAACTTACTAATGGTAATGTTGTTAGATTAACGACTAAGAAGCCTACCATACTCATTGTTCTTGGTACCATTACAACTTTATTCCTTTCCACAGGATCAATTGTTAATGCAGCTGACATTGACCAATATGGTATATCCATAGCAGTAAAACTCATACCCCATAGTATGTATGTAATATATGCGTAAATCAACTTTAAATGCACTGGTAAGTCTGGATTTAAGAAACATAAAATAGTTGTACCTGCCATTATAAATGGTACAAATAATAAGTATGGTCTAAATTTACCCCATCTTGTTTCTGTATTATCTACAATAATTCCCATAATAGGATCGTTAAAACCATCCCAAACCCTTGCAACTAGAAATAATGTTCCAATGCTTGCGGCTTTTAATCCAAAACTTTCAGTATAGAATACAAGTAGATATGTTGAAATAAATGCATAAATAATATTGTTTCCTAAGCTACCCATACCATAAGCTAAAATAGTCGATCTTTTCAACGGCTCTAATTTCTTCAACTTATTTGCCCCCCCTTTTTTTCTCCAGCATGATAGAACATCTATCAACATGATATAGATTATATCATTAGTCTGAATATTCTGTCAATTGCTTTTGACAACTCATAATTTAATTGCATATATTAATAAATTGTAATACAATTAAAGGAGACGTTTAACTCTTTTTTATGATATAGGGGGCTATTATGAAAGTTGAATTTTATAAGTCAATTATTGATGCCATTCAAAATCCAATAATTATTCTCAATGAGACAGAAATATTTCATGCAAATACTAAAGCACTATTTATCTTCGGTGAAACAGATCTGATAGAATTAAAAAAATCTCATCGACTCAGTCATATTGTTCATGAATTAAAAAATCTTAAACGAAAAAATATATATCAAACATTTATTACTAATCATGATAAACGTTTAAAGTACGAAATCTCATTAGAGAACATCAGTACAGATGAAGACATTTCTTTTATACAGTTTAATCCAATCTATGATGATCATTTATTTAATGAACTTGTCTTATTAGAAGAACATAACAAGAAAATGTTTAATAATTCACCTGATGGTATATGTTTGATTAACAACGAAAATAGAATCGTTAGAATTAATAACGCCTTTGAAAAGCTATTTAACTATAAGCAAGCAGATATCATTGGTAAAGACATCGATGAACTAATTGTTCCCAAGGAAAAAATTAATGAAGTAAAGGATCTTTTTAGAAAATTGAATAATTCAGAAATTATAGATATGGAAGATATTAGGCTAACTAAGAATAATAACGAGTTAAATGTAAGGATTGTAAGTTATCCTATTGAAGTTGAAAGTGAAATCAGAGGTCATTATATAGTTTATAAAAACATTACTAAAGAGAAAAAATCTCAAGAGTTAATAGAAAGAAAAGACGAATTCTTAGATCAATTATTTAATCGTTCTTTATTTCCCATGGCAATACTCGACAGAAATGAAATTATTTTAGATATTAACGAAATGTTTGAAAAGATTTTTAAATATACTGCTCAAGAATCCATTGGCAAGAGTATTAATGATTTAATTGTGCCAGATAATAAAAAGGAAGAAATTGACTATTTCAAACAAACCATATATAACAGTAAACGATTAATGACTAAAACAGTTCGCACGGATAAATATGGAGAGCCTATAGCAGTAGAAGCAGTTGGCAATCCAGTAATTGTTAATAATAAGGTTATTGGTATGTTTGCCATGTACAAAGATATTCGAGAAGAAGTTAGTATTATTAATGAGTTAGAAAAGCAACATGCTTATTTTAAACAACTTTTTGATAAATCTCCTGATGCTATTGCATTATTGAATCAGACAAATGAAATCATTAATATCAATAAAAAGTTTGAAGAATTCTTTGAATATTCTTTAGAAGAAGTTAAAGGTAAAGACATTGATCTTTTTATCATCCCTAAAACAAGTCAGAAGAAGGCAAATGATCTCTCAGATAGCGTTATAAACAGTAGATGTACAGTTAATGTTGATGCCGTAAGAGTTAGTAAATCTGGTGTTTCAAAACCTGTAGAAATTCTTGCTTATCCAATTATCTTGAATAATAATAACTTTGGTGCATATGCAGTTTATAGGGATATATCTGATCGAAAAGAAAAGGAAGAGCGCATTAGCAAATTAGTTTATACTGACAACCTAACCAAAGCTTATAATCGACGGAAGTTTTATCATGTTATTGATCAAGAGATCAGTCGCTTTGAAAGATACAACACCCCTTTTTCTATAGTCATATTTGATCTAGATGATTTTAAGAAAATTAACGATGAGTACGGACATCTTGCTGGCGATTGTGTTTTAAAAAGCGTTTCAAATATTATTAATAAAAATATACGTAACAATGACTGGCTTTTCCGATGGGGTGGCGATGAGTTTATTGTATTATTTTCAAATGCAGAGCTTTCTATTGGTGAAGAGCTTTCAAAGAAACTTCAGGACTATATTTCTAACTATACATTTATTAAAGATATCAATGTAACCATCAGTTGCGGTGTAGCTACTTATATAGATAGTGTTGATGAGTTACTCTATTTAGCAGACCAACGAATGTACAAAAATAAACAAAGAAAAAAAGACCACTAGTTGTAGAATTTAGTGGTCTTTTATTATTATCATTAAATATCAAACTTAGAAGCATCTTCTTTTAACATTTTAGCAATATTGTTTAGTTCATTCGATAATCTTGCTAATTGCTCAATACTATTGGCTTGTTGGTCTATTGAAGCATTTACTTCTTCTGTAGCTGCAGCCGTTTCTTCGGATATAGCAGATATATTTTCCATTGATTCTATTACATCATTCTTTCCGCTATTGATAACATCAATACCATTCGCAACACTTTCAATTTGAGTTATAACAGAATTAATCAAATTATAGATCTCATCAAAGGCTTTTTCAACATTCATAACAGAAGATTCCTGCTCTTTAGAATTTTCTCTTACCTTTTTCATATCTCCCGTGGCTTGAATACTTCTACCCTTTATTTCTGCCATAATCTCTTCAATATTCTTAGTTGATTCAGAGGTTTCTTCAGCTAATTTTCTAATTTCATCTGCAACAACAGCAAATCCTCTACCATGCTCACCAGCTCTAGCCGCTTCAATGGAAGCATTTAATGCCAATAAGTTTGTCTGCTCTGCTATTTGAGAGATGGTTGCAGTAATGTCATCTACTTTAGAAGCATTCTTATTTAACTCTTCTACAACTGTTCCTATTTCGTTAACTGATGCATTTACATCTTTATTGACATCAACTAGATTCACCAATGTCTTTTTACTATTCTGATTAATATTTAATATGTTTTCTGTATTTTTAGTCATAACTTCACTTTGGTTCATTAAACTTTCAATCTCTTCACCAAAATTTCTTAATATTTCTACAGCGGATTCAACATCATGGGCTTGTTCTGTAGAACCTTTAGCAATTTCACCAATGGCTTGAGCTACACCCTCACCAATTTCTTTGTTCTCCATAGATGATTCATTTAATACTTGAGATGATTCAATTAGAGTACTTGAAGATTTTTGTAAGTTTTTAATTAATTCTCCAATACTTTTAACCATTTGGTTAAACCCGATCATAACACTCTTTATTTCATCACTTGCTTTTGATTCATCTACTTTTACAGTTAGATCTCCTGTTGCTAGCTTATTCATTTTTTCCTGTAATTCTTTAATTGGTTTTACTACAGCACCTGAATAGAAATAAGCTATTAGGGAACCTATAATAATAGCAAATATAGCAATAATCATTGTCATGTTTAACACTTTATTAGTGCTGTCAGTTATTTCTTTTTCTTCAAAACTAGCACCTAAAACCCAACCGGTTTTATCAAAAGTTACAATAGATGCTACTTTGTCTGCTCCATCGAAGTTATAACTGTATGTCCCTTCAACGCCATCAGCAATAATGTTACTTAAGTCACCAGCATCTACGTCTTCTCCAATCGTCTTCCCTAATAAATCATCAACGGGATGGGAGAGTGTTAAGCCATTTTTATCTGTCAAGAAAAGATAGCCTTCTTCTCCAACTTTCTTTGAGTTAAGACTGGCTTGAATAGTATCAAGTGTTAAATCTAATGCAACTACACCATAAAGTTCACCATCAACTTCAATTTTTTTTGCCAATGAAATAACAACTTCTCCTGATGTCGCATCAATATATGGCTCAGTATAAATGACTTCATCAGAGTCAATTGCTTTAGTATACCACGGCCTAATTCTAGGATCATAATCTTCTGGTAGCTCAACTACAGGGGCAATAATCATTTCACCTCTTGTTGTACCATAATAAACATTTTTAGTTTCAGGTAACTCTTTTGTTTTTTGGTCTAAATACTGTTGAATAAAGAAATTATTTCTTCCAAGTAAAGATTTCTCTGATTGCATATCTCGTATAGCATACTCATATTTCTCGAATGTAGCATTCATAAAATCTTTTGTTGCTTTAACATATTCTAGTGAACTTTCAGTGTATTGATTGTAGAGTTCATCAGAAGATATTTTATAACCCATATATCCTAATGTTACTACTGGCAATACAATAACCAAAACGAATACTAAAATTAACTTTCCTCGCATTTTTAATTTCATGATTACTCCTTCTCTATAATTCCCCAATAAAATCAAAACTTTATATCTACCTTACATTATACTAAAAAAAAGAGAAGTATTAAAGTTTTTTTACATTTTAGTCCTTTTATAGCCGCTAAATCAATCTTAATTTCGAAAACATATTATTTTAAAACTACTAATCATGAAAAAATTTATGAAAGTTTAAAAGAGCTTTAAAGCAAGCTCTAAAGTTACTATCTATTACAATCAGTTCAACATATACCTTAATAGATAAAAGAACGGCTTAAATAAGCCGTCCTTTTATATAATAACGTTAATCATTATGCACTAAACTCTTTTTCAAGTAATTCTTTAAGCTTTCCTTCTAATACATCCTCATCAATTCCTGAAATTTGAAATTCTAGACTTGTACCATTACCTGCACCCATACTTAAAATACTCATCATACTTTTCGCATTATACAAGCTTTCCGTTGTATCCTTCTTGATCATTACATCTGAATCATAAGTTTTTACAAGATTAACAAGCATACTTGCTGGTCTTGCATGTAATCCGCCAGTCGTCTCTAAAGTTATGTTTATTTTTTTCATAGTTCCCTCCTAAAAATGTTTTGAGTTTTCTAACAAGTAAGCTTCCGCTTCATTTGACCATAACCCATTATATGCGTCAATAATTTTACCTAACTCTCTTTCATATTCAGTTGAATTCTCATTATCACCTATGGTTGTAATATCCGTCAATGGCATTGAAATCTCTGGATAAATCAATTTTTTTCCGCCACCAAGTTTTGGTAAATTTAAGTTTGCTTCCTTAGCAGCTTCTAAACCACCAATGTGAGTAATCATTACTGCCGGGTTAATCAAGTTATCCTTCGTCATCTCTAGAGATTCTTTCATATCATCAGTTGATCCACCACTTGTCCCAACTATATGTGTTTGCATATAGTGAACATTATAGAAGTTTAATGATGCACTAAACTCTTGATCAACTGGCCCTGCAAAGAAGTTCAAACAACCATCTTTCCCAAGGAGTTGATCCCCTTGTTCAATCAAAGGCTTGACAGGTGTAAATGTAAAAACATCATCAAAACCTTTACCATCAGTTAAATTTCTCATTTCCTTTACAGGATTTTCCATCTCTGATGGATTGAAATATACTAGTTGAACACCTTTCTCTTTTGCCGATTCAATAGTAAGAATTTTTTCTGCTCTAGACAATCTACCTTCATCTAAGTCTGTCACTACTAATAATTTTGGCTTTCTTTCTCTATTAATTGCATAATCAATTGCGCCTAATCCCATAGGGCCTGCTGCTCCTAATAACGCAAGATTACCCCCTTCTTTTATATCCATGTCATGAACGTACTCTGCGAATCGAGTATGATAATTGGCATGAAAAGCTCCAATAATACATGACATAGGCTCTGCTAATGAAGCCTCAAAATAACCTTCACCATTATATTTTAACAAGCATCCAAGTTCCATTACTTCATTTGGAATAACAATATATGTTGCATTACCTCCAAAATATGGATATGAATAACCTGGTGAAAAAGGACTACCTTTGTAATTCAAAGCTGGTTGAATGGCATACTTATCGCCTGTTTTGAACTGATCTGACCATTTCTTTCCTACTTTAACAATTTCACCAGAAAATTCATGACCAGTAATAATTGGATTTACATGCACGTCATTTGGTACTCTTTTATGATCTGTTCCTTGAATAACTGCTTTATAACTTGACATACAAATACTATTTGAAACCACTCTTGCAAGTATTTCATCTGATTTAATCTCAGGTAACTCAAATGATTCTACTCTAACATCATTTTTTCCATACATTAAGACTGCTTTTGTCTTCATATTAACCTCCATTATTCATTAATTCTTCAATTATTTTTATATCTCCTGGTTGTGAACCTTCCGACATTATTGAAGCAGTTGATACTGCCGAAGCAAATTTTGCCATATTTTCAATTGTGTAGTTTTCATCTAAAGCGATTGCTAATGCTGCAACCATTGAATCTCCAGCACCAACTGTACTTTTTACATCAACCTTTTTTCCTTCTATTTTGTGAGTTTTATCTTGAGTAACGTAGATTGAACCTTGAGCACCTAGAGAAACAACAACTATTTCAACACCATTTTCAATTAATTTTTTAGCCGATGTAACAATTTCTTTTTCACTACTTATTTTTTCTACATTTAAAAGCTCTTCAAGTTCGTGGATATTTGGCTTGATCAGATAAGGTTTTGCTTCTAAACCCTTTACAAATAGCTCACCTGACGTATCTAAAATTGTTTTGCACTCAACATTTTCTATTATTTCTTGATATACATTTGATTGAAATCCTTTGGGTACACTACCGGATAAAACCAATATGTCATCTGGTTTTGCTAGCTCAACTATGGAGCGAATAATATTTTGCGATTCTTCCTCCGATAGTTCAAAACCCGGTTCATTAATATCAGTAAAGGTATTATTCTTTAGGTCAACTGCTTTTAAGTTAATTCGTACTTCGCCATCCACTTCAAACATCTTAAAATTAAACCCTTGATAGACTAGTGCATCTTTTATAAACCGACCATTTAATCCAGCAAGTATGCTTACACATAAATTATCCTTTTTTAAATTATTTAAATTTTGAGAAACATTTATTCCTTTTCCACCAATGTCTTTGCGTATACTTTTAATACGATTCACTTCATTGATTTGAAAGTTATCAATGTAAACGGTTTGATCAATGGCAGGATTCAATGTGACTGTTATGATCATAGTATTCTCCTTTTTTATTTGTTTAATAAATCAATAATAAATTCTTTATCTTTAGTTTTAATTAGTTTTTCTACCGTTGCTTCATCTTCCAATGAAATAGCAAGATTAGAAATTATTTCTAAATGCTCATCACCTTTGCCAGCGATGCCAATTACTAGATAGGCTGTATTGCCGTCACCATAATCGATACCATCTGGGTATTGAAGAAATACTATACCTGTTTTCTTAATTTCATTCTTTACTTCATTAACACCGTGAGGAATTGCTACGCCATTGCCAATATATGTTGTGGCAACTTCATCTCTTTGCATCATACCCTTGATATACCTATCTGTAATGTATCCATTTTCTTCAAGTAAATCACCTGCTCTATTGATTGCTTCTTCTTTACTCTCTCCAGATAACCCTAACAAAATATTTCTTTCACTTAAGATCGAATCTTCTTCAAAAACAACGTCTTCAGTCAATCGTGTCACTAAAGCACTTATTTTATCTGAATTGATAAAGTCTCTAATAAGAACTATTTCAGCTTCTGGCGCCTGTTTTCTTGCCCGTTCTCCTAATGATTCATGGGTCACAACTATATCTGCATCCCCAGGTATTTCATTAATTGCTTTATTAGTGACATATATATCTAAACCTGCTTTTTTAAACTTATTCTTAAGAGAAGAAGCCCCCATTGCA